>CAZTCD010000049.1:0-30393 GCA_964612065.1 uncultured Bdellovibrionales bacterium
AGCGATGCTGCCACTAAAGCAAGAAAGGCGCAGGATCCGAGAAGCTCCCATTTCTTCATGGAGAAATTGTTTCACGAAAGGGTGTTGGGTTGGGCGCAAAAAAGGAGCCTTTTCTTTCGAAAAGGCCCCTGAAATGGATCATCGTATTTCCGCCCTTTGAGGCGGGTTAAGCACGCTTAGAAACGGAAGCTAAGGCGAGCGGTATAGCTGTTGTTTCCGAAAACGTTGGCGTATTCAGCACCCAGCGTGAAGAAAGCGAGCTGAACATCGGTACCAGCTTGGAACTGAATCGAGCTGAAGCTGGAGGATGCGCTGTTGCCCGGGAAGTTCGACTGGTTAAGGATGAAGCTGTAGAACTGCGTGGGCGCTACGGCCGTGTTGCCAATATTGCCTACAGTAAAGTCCATATTCGCGTTCGCGTTGGTGAAGCCAACGGCTACGAAAGGTTCGAACATGGCAATTTTATAAGAAACCATGGGAACTACACCCCAGAGCGTAGTGCTGAGGTCAACGTCTGCCGTGGCGCTTACGTTTCCGATACCACCCACGTTTACTGTAACCGTCTGCGCATAGCCGAGGTTGAACTTGGTTACGAAACCTCTTACGCCAATGGTTACGGGGAAGTCGGAATCGAGGATTCCAGCTTCGTTCAGTGTCCAGAGTGCGCCTATGCCCCAACGGCTGAGGCGGGCGTTCTTTTCCGCGATCTTGGGCAGAAACAGAAGCTCGGCGGTGAAGCCGTATGGAAGGCCCACGCGTCCCAGGATACCGGCATGGTAAAAGTTATTGTCATACTTCGAGCTTGGATCGGAGCGCTTTACGATGGCGATGGTGCCATCGCCTTTCGTGATACCACCAACTAGGCCAACTTCGAATCCGCCCAGGCCACCGAGGCCGGAGGCAGAACCTACAGTGGTGAAATGCGCGTTGGATGAATACTCTTTCATCAAAGTATCGAAGTCACCTCTAGTTACATCTCTAAGGGAGAGATCACTAGCGTGAGCAGGGAGGGCCAGGAGGGCGAGGGGCGCAATCCATTGCAGCTTTTTGAGCGGGTTGAACGTGAACATCGAAATAACTCCATTTACTTAATGTTGTCTTTTGGTTTGTCGTAGAAACGTTTGTAGGAAAAATCGTAACCCAAAACTCGATAAAGTGCTTGAAGTTATTGGGGTAGTTTTAGATTCGTCTACGCGAAATCCGATTACGTTTCCGGCTAAATGAATCAGGGGACAGGTAAGAAAGCTCTATTTGCTCTACGAACTGATTAGAGTTCGTTATTCCGCGGAAGAATCGATCAGGAACGCTAGCGGGTAGCGCGAACTTTCCCATATAAGGAGAAGATGACGATTTCGAAAATTATGAATGTTTTGGTCTCGGTGGGAACGCTTGGTGTCTTCCTCCTTTTTCCTCGCGTTGGTTTTGCATCGGATCCTAAACAGGAGTTCCGTATGAGAATTGAGGCGGAACCGCCTACTCTCGACTGGAATCTTGCCACCGACTACGTGTCAATCAATGTTCTCTATCATCTGGTTGAGGGACTCACCGAATACAATGAAAAGCTCGAGCCTGTGCCTGGCCTTGCAAACTGGAAAATTTCGGGGGATGGCAAGGTTTATACTTATACCTTGAAGCCTGGGCTCAAATGGAGCGACGGAGCTCCCCTTACAGCGCAACACTTTTGGGATTCCTGGGAGCGTCTTCTGAATCCTGCCACCGCGTCCGGCTATGCTTATTTCCTCTTCGATGTAGTGGGTGCTCGCGATTACAACGAAGGAAAATTAAAAGATCCCGCGAAGCTCGGGTTTCGCGTAAAAGACCCGCGCACCTTCGAGGTTAGGCTAAATGCTCCAGCCACCTACTTCGCCACGATCCCCGCCTTTACCGTTACCTTTCCCATCCGGAAAGACCTGATCTCCAAATTTGGAAGGCAGTGGACCGAGCCTGCAAATATAGTGGTAACCGGCCCGTTCACGTTGAAAGAGTGGAAGCATGATTCCCGTCTGGAGCTCGTTCCTAATCCTCACTATCGAGGGCGGCGGCCGAAGCTCGACCGAGCGATCGCCTATATCGTGAAGGAAGACGCCACGGCGATTTCGATGTTTGAAAGCGGTCAGCTGGATTATCTTTCGCGTCTTCCCGCGCTCGAGATCGAGAGGCTTCGCAGGAATCCTGCCTATAGATCCCTCCCCTACCTTCGAAGCTACTATTTCGGATTCAACGTGACCACGCATCCCTTTACCGATCCGCGGGTGCGGAGGGCCTTTGCCCACGCCATAAATCGTGAGGAAATCACCAGTCTGCTGAAGGGCGGGCAAACTCCCGTGGGAAGCTGGATCCCCAAGGGCATGCTTGGCTTCAATCGTGAAATCGGCTTGAAGTATGATCCGGAAAAGGCAAAGAAGCTTCTCTCAGAGGCGGGATATACCGCTGGAAAAGGGTTTCCCAAAGTAACCTATGCGTTCGATACCCGTGACGATAATAAGATGATTGCGGAGCGCCTGCAGGACCAGTGGGCAAAGGTGCTCGGGGTCGAGGTGTCCACTCGGAATCAGGAGTGGAAGGTTCACTTGGCGCAGTTAAGGCAGGATGCTCCCGCGATATTCCGCCACGGCTGGGGAGCTGATTTCCCCGATCCGGATAATTTCATGAATATGTTCACGTCGTATAGCGGGAATAACTTTACCAAGTGGAAGAATCCGGCATTTGATGAGTTGATTAAAAAAGCGGCGGCGGAAGCGAAGCCGGCAAAGCGAATCGCTCTCTATGACAAATCGCAAAAGCTTCTTCTCGAAGAAGAGGCGGCTATCGTTCCTCTTTTTCATGACGCCATAAATTTGCTTGTTTCTCCCAGGGTAAAGGGGCTCCAGATTGACTCACTCGGTCTTCTGAAGATTCATAGAGTGGAGATAAAGTAATTTCGGGATTTTCAGAAAAACCTGTTAGGTTGATCCGTCTTCAACGAATGAAGGAAAGGAAGAAAATATGAAAATCAAAGCTCGTCACATTCTTGTAAGCGAAGAATTCCAGGTGGGTGACCTTCAGAAGAAGCTGCAGGAAGGGAAATCCTTTGAATCTCTGGCAAAAGAATTTTCGTCCTGCCCTTCCAGCCAGAGCGGGGGCGATCTCGGTGAGTTTGGTAAGGGGATGATGGTGAAGCCTTTTGAAGATGCGGCGTTTGCGCTTCAGGTGGGTGAAGTTTCGGGCCCTGTGCGGACGCAATTTGGCTTTCATCTCATTCAACGCTACGCCTGATTGTGGAGCCTTGATCTCGCCAGGGTGGAGCGGCTGATTCCCGGACCTTTGGGCGGCCTGGCCGTGGAGACAGGAACTTGCCGGGGAAATGGCGCCCGTCAGCTGGCGAAGTACTTTCCCCGCGTTGTTACGATAGAGTTGAATTCTCATTTGCATGAGTTGGCGCAGGATCGGTTCCGGCGCGAAGGCCAGTCGCGGATTGAATCTCTTTGCGGTAATTCTGCGGAATTGATTCCTGAACTGGTAAAGGGGATTCCGTCTTCCGAGACTGTTTTCTTTTTTTTGGATGCTCACTGGAGCGGCGATTCTTCTGTGGATTGGAGCCGCAGCAGGTGGAAGGGGTACGGCCTTGATACGGGCCATCTGGGCCGGCACGGAGAAACTCCATTGCCCGAAGAGCAAGTGCCGCTAGCCAAGGAGCTTGAGGCGATCGTGAAACACTGCCGGGCGCGTGCGATTGTGCTGGTAGATGATGTGGATAAACTTCCACAAAACGGACCTGGCGAGAAAGATAAAGGGTTTCCTGGGGAGAACTGGAGCCATCTTTCGCGGAGGGGGCTGCTGGAAATCGTTAACTCCCGAGTTTATGCGCAGCATCAACTTTTGGAGCCCTCCCAATGGCTGATGGAGCTCCGCTAAACGCTCTGCGTAATTACAGGGCGAGAAAAGCGCGATACAGATGTGCGCCGCTTCCTTTTTTCGACTCCTTGCGAAATTTCAATTGGGGGATCGCTAACTCGGGTAGTCGGGGATTGATGAGAGGCCTTTCGGCTAAAATATTTTTTGTTTGGAGGTTCAATGGTTCGCTTATTGGCGCTGCTTTCGGTACTTTTTCTTGGATTCGCTTCTTCAGCTTTTGCTGGTGGCAAAGAAGATCCTTGCTCCTACCCTGGTTATAAAGACGGTGCCTGCCAGCCCGGCGACGGCGACCAAGATCAGGACGACGGCGAGGACATGCCAGGCCATCCAGGCCATGGGCATCCCGGTCACGGTCACGGCTCCCTTTGCAGCGGGCAGTTTCAAGGCCTTTACGCTACCGGTCTGGCCGTAGCTTTCGAGCTTCGCCGCATGGGACACAACCAGGTTCAAGTTCAAGCCTGGTACGGCGGCAGCACTTTTATCGGCACTGGAATCTGCACTCCTTTTAGCCGCAATCAGGCTTCATTTGAGTTTTACTTCGCGGGCTCTCCTGTGCACCGTGGGGTGATCTCCCGGCAGCCGCATGCTGGAATCGTTATGGACGGCCAGCTTGACTATCACTACGGGTTTCAGCTTCGCCGCCTTCGCTAGGTTAGGTGCTCGAAAACTGGAAACGAAACGGCCACAGGTGTGGCCGTTTTTTTTGTTTAGCTGGGGTGGACGATTTCCCGGCTTTCAAGGAAACTCGAATTCCATGAGAGTTTCCGTTCCCCTTTCGCTTTTCCTGTTGTTGCTTTCCTCCTGTGCCGCGAAAAGCGGAGTGAGGGCGGATCTATCTAAATTGCGGCCTTGGTCGAAGGAGCTGATGGCGCGAGAGCCTATGGCTCCTCCCTATGTGGTCGATTTTGAAGCCGGCCCCAAAGCCCTTACCTATATCGCGGTTGAGCACAGCAACGAGGCCTCCAGTGCAAGTCTTCAGCTTGTGGAGAAGGCAATGGAAGCCCGCCGCTATTCGGTGGTCTTGCTGGAGGGGATTCCCAGAAGCCTGGGACTCAGTCCTGCCAGTATCGCGGAGAGCGCGAAGAGGGACGGTGGAAACGGTTTTTATCGTGCAGGCGAAACTTCGGTGGCTGTGCTCAAGGCATTGAGGCGTGCCGTGCCTTTTGTGGGAGGAGAGCCGGACGAGGAACTGGTTAAAGCAAACGTACTGAACGCGGGCTTCAGCATGGAGGATTTGTTCGGATTCTATATCGTGAGGAAGATCCCGCAGTGGAGGCGGGATGGCACCCTTTCCAGGGGCGGCTTTGAAGAGGCCTTTCTTGAATACGGGCCTTCCATAGGAAAAAGCCTTGGCTATGCCGGCGGCGCCGAGCCGAGCCTGGAATCCTTTCACCGATGGTATCAAGCCAAGATGGGAAAGCCTTTCAGGGCTCGCGAAATCAGCAACGAAACGGTAGCGCCTTATGCCGGAGGAGATCTTTTTACCCAAAAGATTGCTTTCATCACGAGCCGTGTTCGTGATGAGCACATCATGAGAGTTACGGAAGAGCTTTTGAACAAATACGGGAAGATTCTTATGGTGTTTGGATCCAGCCACTTTCCCGTGCAGCAACTCGCCATTGAGTCGATGTTGGGGGCTCCCAGGCAGATTTCCGACCAACCGTAAAAAACAGGGCACCGCTCGTAGAGCGGCACCCTGCCTGTTTCAGAACTGTAGAGGTACCTCAAGCACAACCAGCTGGCTGGCTTGGGCGGCCGAGATGGCGATATCGCCTGGCTGCTCGATGCCTATCGCGTCCCGGCGTACCAGGGTTTCACCGTCTACGTTCACCCCTCCTTCCACGGTGAAGATGTATACACCATTGGCTGGATCCTTCCTTTGATAGGTCAGGGTTTTGCCGGCCTCCAAGTGAGCGAGCGAAATTTCTCCCTTCTGAAGAATTTCCAGGCTCCCTTCCGTGCCGAAGCCCGAAGCTATCGACTGGAAGCGGTTTTGCCGGCCATCCTCGCCGAACGCAGCCTGCTGGTACCGGGGAGGCGTGCCTTCTTTATTGGGTATCACCCATATCTGAAGCAGACTGAGTTCCTCAGTCTGCGAGTGGTTGAACTCGGAATGGGATATTCCCGTACCCGCGCTCATTACCTGCACGTCGCCCGCACGAATCACGCCTTCCATGCCAGTGCTGTCTTTGTGGCGGAGTGCTCCTCTCAGCGGAATGGTTATGATTTCCATCGTTTTGTGGGGATGGGTGCTAAAGCCCATGCCGGCGCTGATGAGATCGTCGTTCAGCACGCGGAGAGCTCCGAAGTTCATCCGGTTTCTATTGAAATAGCCGGCGAAGCTGAAAGAGTGAGCTGCCTTGAGCCAGCCGTGATCGGCAAATCCCCTGGTTTCGGCCCGGTGAATGATCTTTTCGTTCATAATGCCTCCCTTTTTTTCGAAGTTTATCAACAAAAAATGTGTATAATTTGTGGGTTGTCAAGCCTCGGGTAGGAAGCGCACGGCGGAGGCCGCCCTTTTTGCCTTCCTCCTGGCAAGATCCACGCTCTTGTCACGGGCAAGTGCTACTCCCATCCGCCGGTACTTTCGGGTGTTGGGCTTGCCAAACAAGCGTATCTCCGTTTGGGGGCTTTTCAGCGCCTTCTCTACTCCAACGGCCTGATAGGATTCCAGTGCCTCGCCGGCGAGGATCACCGCGCTTGCGCTGGGCCCGAAATAAGTGATCTGTGGAATGGGAAGGCCGAGCACGGCCCGGAGGTGAAGATCGAATTCCGATAGATCCTGGGAGGTGAGAGTTACCATGCCTGTGTCGTGGGGCCGGGGGGAAAGCTCGGAGAAGATCACTTCTTTTTTGGTGAGGAAGAATTCCACTCCAAAGATCCCTGCGCCGCCGAGATGATCCGTCACCTTCTTGGCCATTTTCTGTGCGTCCTTGAGTTGTTTGGGGGAGATCTTCGCCGGGATCCAGCTTTCCTGATAGTCCCCTCGTTCTTGCCGGTGGCCGATGGGGGCCACGAAAAGGGTTGGGCCTTTACGCTGCTTGACGGTGAGAAGGGTGATCTCGCTTTCAAAGCGGATGAATTCTTCCACGATCACTTTGCGGGTATTGCCCCTCATGCCATCAATCGCGTAGTTCCAGCACTCCTCCACCTTCGAAGCGTTCTTGCAGACGCTTTGGCCCTTTCCTGAAGAACTCATCACCGGCTTGATCACGTTCGGAAACCCGATTTTTTTGGAAGCGGCCTCGAGCTCCTCGAGGGTTTCTGCGTAGGCATAGCGGGCTGTGCGCAGCTTTAGTTTTTCTGAGGCGGCGTCCCTGATGGCATCCCTGTTCATGGTGAGATGAACTGCGTTCGCGCTGGGCACCACTTTGATTCCACGCTTTTCCAGTTCCACGAGCTTCTCTGTTCGAATGGCTTCGATTTCAGGGATGATGAAATCGGGTTTGTGCTTTTCCACCACTCGTTCCAACTCGGCACCGTTGAGCATGTCGATCACTTCATACTCGTCTGCCACTTGCATGGCCGGGGCACCGGAGTAGCGATCCACCGCTACCACTTGAAGCCCAAGCCTTTGGGCTGAGATGGTGAATTCTTTTCCCAGCTCGCCGGAGCCGAGAAGCATGAGTTTGGATGGGAATTTCATGACCGCATTTTTATCTGAAAACGAAAGAAGACGCCCGGGAAATTCCGAGCGTCTTCTTTCGTGGAAGCAGAGCTTTGGTTAGGGTTGGTGGCCAGGGGGAAGGGCCACTACTCCGCTCTTATATGGCCCGCCGCGCGGTCCGCCGCCTTCCACGAGTGGATTGAAGGGCGAGCTTTCGAGGGTGCGGGAATCGTTGATGGCGCGGGTGCTGTGGGCTTCCACAATGCGCCCGTAAGCTCCCGCAAACACGTGGTAGCCTTGGTGGGCGATACCCACGAAAAAAGGAGCTCGAGCGAGGAGTTCGGGAGTGGTGGTACCGAATCCCACCAGGCTCACGGCATCATCCACTCGGTTTGGCCCATAGCGAGAACTGTTGCGAACGGTAGCAAGAGTTTGTGCATGTTTGCCCCAGATTCCTTTTGGATTGCCAGGATAGGCGCGACGCTCTGATGCGTCCCATTGCGCGGCTTTTTCAGGAGCGGGATTCCAGTAGACCAGTTTCCAGCCCAGCTTCTGCAGGGCGTATTGGTAAGAATCTCCCTGCACATCGTTGGCTCTGGTGAAGGCGCGGAGTTTTTTCCAGGTGGCACTGCCGCCGGTGGCTTCGAATCCTCTTTGGAGGCATTTCAGCGCCAGGCCGATGCAGCTGGTGGGCTCCAGCCGGAGGGGGCAATCTCTTCGTCCTTGGCAGGAGTGTGAGGGAACCATCTGGCGCACGATGGATTCCCTGATGCCGCGATCGCGGAGCATATCTCTGCGTTCTTCGAGGCTGGTTCGGGTTTGATAAATCTGGCCGCTCCAAGGATCACGACGCTTCCTCACCACAAAGGCCGCGTTCTCTCCGTAGAAGGCGGAAATGCCGAAGCGGCGGAGGAAGTCTTTATGCCGGGTCAGGTCTTCTTCCAGGCAATCGTGGGCGATCTCCACAATGCGAGTGATGTTCTCTTTATGCTGGGTAACTTCTGCTTCCGAAAAGGAAACGCTGCCGTTGTAGGCAATGGCGGGTGGGCTCGCCAGCAGGGCGAGCGAAAGGAAAAGGGATGGCATTTAGTGGTCCTCATCGGGGCTATGGCGCGTTGGAAAATAGAGCCCTTGGATATAAGAAAATAACCCATTGCGCAATAAAAAAACCCAGTCTTTTCAAGGGGAAGGGAGCGAGCGTTGATCAGGCTTCGCTATGGTTTGGTGCGGCATATCTGCCTCTAAATTCTCTACTGCAGCTGAAAAGGGAAGCTTTGCTATGCAACGAGAATTATGGATGTTTTTAACGAATTTCGCCTTTGGGCCCCTTCGATTTGACGCTTTGCGGCACATGGGAGTATAAAGCCCAAGCAAAATATTCGGATATAACCAACCCCCTAGGAGCCTTCGCTATGAAAATGTCGAACCTCGTTCTCGCCCTTGTCACCCTAACCTTTGCCCCCGCTGCTTTCGCTGGAGTTCTCAACTTGGAAGACAGCGCCTCCAAAGTGGCCGGTGTAACCATCTCTAAAGGTGGGAAAATGGTAGTGGATGGCCGCACCACCAACCTGGTTACCGTAGGAGCCGGTGTACGCTCCAAGCTCGGTGGCCTCGTAAAAGTTTACGTGGGTGAGCTTCTCGTTAACGACAAGAGCAAATTCGCCTGCGGCGGTAACGCTCTCGACAGCCTCAAAAACCTCAACGGAATCGCCGTTCGCATGAGCATGTTGTACAGCATCACTGCAGACGATATGGAAAAGGCTTTCAACGACGGTTTTGAGAACAACGATATCGAGGAGACGGCTGCTATCAAGGCCTTCGTTGCTGCCGTTAAAGCTGGTGGCAAGCCTGTTTCCGGCTCCAAAATCGCTTTCACCGGCGAAAAAGTGGGAGACGCTGAAGTGGTTACCTACGAGAACCCAGCCGGTAAAGTTACCAGCATCAAAGGCGGCGCCGGCTTCGTTCGCGCCGTATTCAGCCTCTGGCTCGGCAACCCTGGTTCCGATAGCGGCCTGAAGAACGTTCGCAATAACTTCGTGAACTGCGCAATTAAATAAAATCCAGAACGGTAAACGCTTCAGCTCAGAGGAAAATTATATGCAGACTCGTATTTTCACCTATTCGTTGATCGCACTTTCACTCTCCGTGCTCGCTGGCTGCAAAGCCATCGATGCCATGGATAATACCGAGACCATGAAAACGGATCTCGCTGCCATGAAAAATGTGACAGGCGGAATGGCTACCACCACCGAAGAGATGAAAAATACGACCAATGAGCTGAAGCGCAAAGCTTCTTTGGGCGAAGGCCTGAAGCTGATCGAGGCTCCAGAGAACCAGAAGGAATTTGCCCCCCCCTCCAAGGGCCTTCTCGCAGGAGCAAAACTCGTGGCCGAAAACATGAACTCCGAGGAGCTGGTGAAGTTCTTTCAGGCCGGCCTGAAAGAGATTCGGAAGACCGCTCCGAACGCCGAGCTGGAAGGCGACAGAACCGTACTTGGCGGCTTTCCCGCCCGCTACGTGGCGGAATTCAACCGTAAGAAGGAAGTACAGGTAGTTACCCTGCAGGCGATCGCTGCGCTGGTGCCCCAGAAGATGATCGAACAGATCATACAGGAGCAGCTCCAAGGCCCTGGCGGCGCCCAGAGCGACGAAACCAAAGACATGCTCATGCTCAGGGCCATGTTCATCAATAATTTCTTTCTCTCGGAAAGCATGTTTGCCACCGGCAAGAAGTTGGACAATCTCGGGAAGCTGAGAAACGCCATGGATTATACCCGCCAGCTGAAGTTCCTGGCTGAAGTGTCTAAGGACCACGAGATCACGTTCGTGGTGGAAGACGCTTTCCTTCCTCCCGTAATGCCCTCTGAAAAGCTTCCAACCGATCCAGAGTGCGTAGCCAATCCTGCGGATGCGGCGTGCCACCCTTCGCTGGGTCAGGCTCGCGTGTTCGCAGAGAAGCTTGATGCTGAGATAGCCAAGCCCTGGTTCCGTAAAATCGCGAAGCGAATCGACAAGGAAATCCCAGACAATCTCCGCGGCGGCTCTTCGCCCTATGCGCGAGAGATTGCTGAGATCAAAGAAGAGTGCCTGCGTAATTAGTGTCCGGTTACTCTTGGTGACGCAAGTGCATTGTCGTGAATGGGCGCGCCTCAGATGGGGCGCGTTCTTTTTTGGGGGCGGCGAAAGAATCCCCAAATTTTCCCAGGGGAAATGTGGATGAGACTTTCCGGGTAGTGAGCTCAGCCGAAGCCGCGGTCTTCCAGGTCCTGCTCGCAAAAGTCGAAGTGGTGACCCATTTCATGGATGAGAGTAGTGCGAATTTCTCTCTGTAGGCTTTTCAAGCTGGTTCCTGCCGCTCTGATAATCGGGCCCCGAAACAATTGGATGAGAGGGGTAGTTTCCATCACTTCGCCCTTCAATACGGTGGATATGGTTGGGCCCGAATGGAGGCCCATTAACTCTGCTTCCTCCCCTTCCTTGTGGGCACCCATCTCTAATTGCAGATCCTCGGAGGGCTCGTCTTCTACCATGAGCGGCACCTGCCGAAGCATCTCGCGAAAATCCTCCGGCAGCTCGGATATGATCCTTTCCAGGATCTTATCGAACTCTTCTCTTTGTTTGGAGCTGATCGGCATATCGCTTTCATTTATAGCCCGCTTAGAGCCTGCGGGGGATGGGAAAAGGGCAGGAAGAACTCAAATTCAAGTTCTTTCGGGCGTTTGAGGGGGGTGACTTCCCCTGGCCCCTGGCCCCTGGCCCCTGGCCGATACTTAATGAGACCGAATGAATCCATAGGCATACGAATGTCGAACTGCTAGAACGCCCTTAACGAATTTTGGAGGATCCATGAGGATATTCGCTACCCTGGCCTTTTTGACCGTACTCCCCAACGCTTCCTTCGCCGAGTCTACCTTTCTTGCGGAACAAACGATTCCTTTAAATAGCAGCCGTTCGAATGAAGTGCTGGATAAGACCATGGCCGATGTAAGAATGGTTTTTCAGAAATTCGAGCTCGCGCTTGATTCCTCCAGCAAGATCGTGGTCCCCAAACGAATAAGTGGAACGGCGGCGCGCCCCGTGATGACAGTATCCGTACGGAAGTGCGTGGCCTTCATTTGCCAGACCATGGATCTGGACGCGGAAGTGGACGTGCGTGAGGTTTCAGGGCGATGCAACCGGGATTTCGTTCTTACGGCGAAGCTAGGGCGTTCCAGCAGGGAAGTGAGGGAAGTGTACGACGCGCTCACCGTGAACGTGTGCTTTCGCGAGGGGCGGAGCGGGAAGGGCTCCCTAAGAATGCTCGGTTATGCCCGGCACGCACGCGAGTACCAGCAGGGCATTGTGCAGCAAGAGCTGGTAAAGATGCTGCGAATGCAGGTTTCCCCTCTTTCCAGGGCCCTGCAGGCCACGCTAAAGGCCAAAGAACAAAGGTAAGTCTTGCCCGCACCATTTCAGAAAATTCATATCGAGATCAGCAGCATCTGCAATCTTCAGTGCAGCTTCTGCCCCGAGGTGGTGCGGGAAAAAAAGCTGATGGAAGTGGAGCTTTTCCGGAGCGTTATCCGGCAAGTGGCTCCGCTAACCGAGCAGGTGGCCCTGCATCTGATGGGGGATCCTTTGGTGCACCCGAAGCTCGAAGCCCTGGTGGACGAGTGCGAAGCTGCGGGCTCAAAGATCTTTCTGGTAACCAACGGAACTTTGCTGAACGAAAAGCGGGCCGATATTCTTCTCCGGCCGGCCTTTCGCCAGGTGAATTTTTCCCTGCACTCATTCCCCGACAACTTTCCCGAGCGTGATCCGGGAGAGTATCTTGAGCGAATTTTCTCGTGGACTGAGCAGGCTTTCGCTCAAAGACCTGATCTCTATGTTAATTTTCGCCTGTGGAATCTTTCCGGCCCTGAAGGGCAGGGGGAAAGAAACAGGGAAATCCTCGGCAGGATCGAGAAGCGCTTTGGAGTGCCTCTTTTGGGGCCTGCACTGGCCCTGGACGTGAGGCGGCGAAAAAGTTTACCGGTAAAGAATCGTTTATATCTGCATTTCGATACAGAGTTCACCTGGCCGAGCCTCGATCTTCCGGTGCTAAGCAGCGCAGGCACTTGTTATGGACTCTCTTCTCATTTCGGAATTCTGGTTGATGGAACCGTGGTTCCCTGCTGTCTGGACAAGGAAGGAAAGATTCCTCTTGGAAATATCAACAGCACTCCCCTTTCGGATATCCTCGGCGGTGAAAGAGCACGGGCGATGTTGAGAGGATTTCAGGAGCGGCGGCTTGTGGAAGATCTGTGCCGGCGATGCCAGTACATTCAGCGGTTCGGTTGATCTACTGGGCTTGGAGAAGAATCTTGTTTTCCAGAATATGCTCTCCGGGCCCTAGGGTGAGAAGCCCATCTACAACGGCATGGGCAACATTTTCGGCCGGAACGGATTTCCATTTTTTCGGGAGCAGTCTCCCCCACTTTTGAGCGATTTTTTCGGCAGGCCGGGCTTCGGTCCTGTTTCCCAGGAGTACCGAGGGACGCAAAATCACGAACTTTGGGAAATGAAGATTTCGAAGGTCCTGCTCCAATTCCCCCTTGATACGATTGTAAAAAAATCTGGAATCCGGATCGGCTCCCAGTGCACTGACAAGAAAACACTGTGTGGCGCCTCGTCGTCTGGCCAAACTGGCCACTCTTAAGGGAATCGTGTGATCCACTTGCCGGAATGCGTCTTCACTCCCGGCCTTCTTCATTGTGGTTCCGATGGCCGAGATCAAAACGTCGGCAGTTAGGCAGGGATCGCCTTCCTCGAGTTGAGAGAAATCGGTTACTTTGAAGCGCACTTTTCCGGTGTCTGGGCTCGCCTTTCGAACCAGGGCAATCACCTCACTTACCGAGGGATGAGCCTCGAGCCGGGCGATTACTTCTTTTCCAATGAGCCCGGTAGCTCCCAGTATAAGTACTTTCATTCGCGCAGGCTGATTTTTCGGATGCCATAGGCATCGCTGAGGTTCAACACAGATCCGTTCTTCCTGACTTCTTCGAGTGCGCGAAGTTCCCCGCGGGCAATCAAGAGCTCCTCAACGTTCGCCTTTGTTTCGGCCACGGAGCCCTGCTCGGGAAAGCCTACGTCGCAGGGGGAAATCAGAGCGGCCTTTCCGTAGTGGGCCCCGATCTCGGGATAGCGGGGATCTCCCTCCACCATGGAAGCTAAAGCCACATAGCACTGGTTCTCCACTGCCCGTGCTTCGGCGCAGTGGCGCACCCGCCAGTAGCCGTGGACATCATCGGTGCAGGAGGGCACGAAGAGGATGTCCACTTTAGCTTCGGCTGCCGCCGCACAATAGGCGGGAAATTCCACGTCGTAACAGATCGCCACTGCGCAGGTAGCTCCGAGATGGCGAAACACTCTCAGTTCGGGCAAGCCCGGGCTGATCTTCCATTCCTCGCTTTCGAACCTGGTCATGTGCAGTTTGTCTTGAAAAACAGGATCTTTTCCCGGAAGACAGATCCAGGAGCGGTTTCGTATTTCAGTTTTGCTTTCTACGTGAGGAATGGAACCTGCCACGATCCCAATGCGGAATTCCGTGGCTGCCCGCCTTACTTCCTCCACGAACCGCGATTCCAGGTCCTCCGCTGCCAGAAGGCGTTCTCGAAAGTTGCCGCCTTCGGCAAGAAGCCAGGGGAGAGAGAAATATTCCGGAAAGAGAAGGAACTCTGCTTCCTGGCCTCGGGCATTCTCCGCCATCGCGCGCATTTTTCGGATAAAGTCGTCGGGGCCGAGCGGCTTTTGCATGCTGAAGTTTGTGGTGGCAACTTTCATGGCGCTCCTTTCACGAGCACTTTTTTCCAGAACTGCATCAGTTTTGGCGATTCCGCTGTGTGTCCCGTGTCTTTCCAGGAGTATTCAGCGGTCAGGCCGGGCACCTTGCTAAATCCCTCGCTTTCCCAGAAGGAATCGAGAGGGCTGTAGGCGGTAGGTTTGCCCGGATGATTCTCCGGCCGCACAACGGCGCAAAATGAAGCGTGGGTTACGCCGGGTAAGCTCCGGGCATAGCGCTCGCGGGCTTGCATAAAGGCGCGCCCAATTCCCTTGCCTCGAAGCTCCGGTAGAAGCACGGATTCCCCATAGTAACAAATCTCCGACGGGTTGATTCCGGCATCTATAAAGGGTTGCTGAAAGCTCCGCTCTTCGCTGATAAGCGGAATGGCCGTGGAGGCTCCCACCAGATGTTCCTGGCTGAAACAGAGAGCTACGAAACTATCCGGGCAGGAAAAATAGGTTTCTAAATAGCGGCGCTCGTAGGAAAGATCGCCTTCGTAAAGATAAGGAAAATCACGAAAAACGCGAATACGAAGCCCTGCCAGGCCATCTAGATAATTCCGGGCTTCTGGTCCTCGAACTTCTCTTAGTTCCCAGCCTTTCATTGTTTTTAACTATATCGCAGACCGGAGCAACAAAACAGGCTCTTCCCAGACTTCCAGCCGTGGGTTAATCCTCTTTAGTAGAGGGGGAAAACATGGACGCAGAACGAGCACCTGAGCCGGAACTCTATCGCTGGCTCTCCTGGGCCGGCCATTTGATTTCGGGGCCGATGCGCATGGTTCAGAGCTCTCGTACTCTGTTCACGCAGCGCGGACTGCAGTCCGTGGTGCTTCGGCTGCGGAGCCTTCCTCTGGCCGAAGCTTTCTTTCGTTTTTCTTATCTTCTGGCTGAACGTGTATTTCTCTTTTCTTGCGCCAAAGTGAATCGGGTGGTGGGGAGGCGGGTGATTCGTTCCGCTTACCTCAGGAGGGGCGGTGGAAGGGGGGAGTTGCTGCCTGGAGCCAGCGATCTTGATTTTTTCCTGGTGCTCGAAGAAATGAGCGCCGCCGAGGAAATGCTTTTTCTGAAAGAATTCTGGGATCGTTTCCGATTCTGGAAAAAGTACTTTCCTTTCCTGGGTGAAACCCTGATGGGAGACAGAAACGAGCTGGCAAATTGGTTTCATACCCCTACAGTGCGTTCGTTCGAGGCCTCCTACTCCTGGACGCTTTTGGTTGGGGAAAATGAGCTGGCCCGTCTCGGTGTTTCCCCGAAGCCCTTGCTGAGGGATGTTTTCTCTGAATGCGCCAAGTGTTACTGGGCGTTGCTTCATCCTATTTTGAGGGAGGAGAATCTTGAGCTATCGGGAATCGACCCCAGTTCGATTCCTTTCCGAAATAGCGCCAAAGCCGCGCTCGATCTTTTCCGTATGCACCATTCATTTTCTGGAGAGCCTCTTTCCAAAGATGAATTGGACAGGCTCTGGTCTTCTTCCCGGCTTGATTTGATCCAGATTCTTCCGCCAGAAAAGTATGGTGATCTCTCCGCCTTGCGTGCGCTGCTGGAGCTTCGGGATCCACTGCCCAGGGGGGAAGCGCTATTTGATCTTTTCTGCGGGCTGATTCATCGCTCCCTGCTTTGTTTGGACGAGATTGCGCTGAAACTGAAAGAGGGAGCCATGCAGGAAGAGGGGGGCTTGAGGTCGTTTAAGCCCCTGTCCAGCGGCACAAAGGTGCTCGAGAGCGGAAACAAGGTGGGCAAGGATCACTATTCTCTTTCAGTTCGCGAAGTGTTTGCGGAGCGCATGATTTTGCGGAATCGGGGGTTTATCCGCCGCACTCTGGTAAGTGATGCCACCGCCCACATGGTTTTCCCTTTTTATTCGCTTCCGGGCCTGGGAGAGTTCCGGCAGATTCTTGCCGATCTTCGGGTGGCTTCGATTTCTTTCAATAAATCGAGCGTGGCGCTCCCGCTAACCGAAGCAGCTCTTTCTGAGCTTGAGCGTTCCTCCTTTCTCGATTCGCCTTTCCACGCCTTTCACGAACACCAGGAAACCCGGATTGGGGAAGATGGGCACATTCACTCCTCTTCCTACTCAGCCCGCTCCCATGATCTTCCTGAGAATATTCTCAGGAAAACCTATGCCGAAGCTTCTCTGGCCATTCGTTTCCAACCGCCGCCTGATTTTGTGTTTTTAGTGGAAAACCTGGTGGCATTGGTGCTCCAGCTGCGCGTGGCAGAGGAGTGCGGAGAAATCGCTACCGATTTTTATTCCGCCTTGGCCCGGTATTCGGAGCGCCATCCTCTTCGCGCGAACTATCTGAAAGACCAGATGGGCAAGTACCTGAATCTCTGCAATGAAGACGAGGATCGTTTTTGGGCGGATGTATCTGCTCTTATCGACAGGCTCGGAGATAAGTATCCCCACCGCGCTTCATTGGTGCGGGCACAGGTGGAATCCCTTAAAAACCGAAAATACGACGCCGATTGGAAGCTCCAGCTGGCGACCACCGATCTTTGGGTAGAGCTAACGCCCTTCTTGCGGTTGGAAATGAACTCTCTTCGAGATCGTTATTTTCGTGAGAAATCCCAGCTGAAGTTGTGAGTGGCGCGTTGCGCCAATCTTCCTGTTCGCCCTTGATTGGTGCGGCTTCGCATGGTGAGCTATCTCCTTCGAGGGGAATTCTTGAATGCCTAAAACTAAAGCCCGGTCATCGCGCCGGCCTCGCATGTTGGTTATCGCGAAAACACCGCCTTTACACGATCGGGCCAGTGGCGATTATCGCCTGTTTCAGATCTTGCGCACTCTTTCCCCCGAAGTGGAAATAGACTTTCTCTCCACGCATCATGTGCTCAGGAATCTGGAAGAGAAGATCAATAAAACCTTCGTGTATTTCGCGATGAGGGACGGGAACTTCAACCGAAGGCGCTTTGAGTTCGTGGAAGAGCGTTATTTCAACGATCTGAGGGCCATTGGAGTGAACCCGCTGAACGAGGCGCGGCAGATCCCTCTCACTCCCCGCCCCACTAACGATTATGATATCCGCGGGCATTTGGCCGCGAAGCCCTACGATATTGTTTGGGTGGAGTTCTTTTACGTAGCCGACTACTACCTGGACCAGATCCGCCGCTTTCAGCCTTGGGCCACCCTGATCGTGGACACCGTGGATCTCCATTACAAGCGATTGGAGAGGCAGGCTGAGTACCTGCAGAATCATGTTCGTTACGTGATCAATGCCAAGCAGGAGCAGCGGCCGCTCGGCGAAGAGCACAAGGTGGAAGACCACTTCAACTATTCGGCCAGGGTTCGGCAGGACGAGCTTCGAGTGTATCAGCGTGCCGACAAAGTAATCGCCGTTAGTGAGGATGACCGGCGTCTTCTTCTTGAAGAGCTTTCGGAGAGCAAGATTCTTTTTATTCCCAATATCCACCGCCAGCAGGAGGAGTTTTCCTCTGAATCTGAGAATCCCTGGCATAAGCGTGACGGGCTTTGCTTCGTGGGTAACTTTTATCACAACCCGAATGTGACCTCGGCGATCTGGATCAAGCATGAACTTGCGCCTCAATTGGAGGCGGATCTCGGCAAGACGCCTATCTACATAGTGGGCACGAACCCTCCCTACGCCGTGAAAACGATGATGAGATACGGTTCGATGGCCCGCCAATTCAAGGTGACTGGCCATGTGGCCTCCACTTTCCCCTACCTGAACCGGGCGAAAGTTAGCATTGCCCCTGTGCTTTTCGGGGCTGGAATGAATGGTAAGATCGGCGAGGCCATGGCGGCGGGGCTGCCCGTGGTGACCACTTCGCTGGGAGCCCAGGGCATGGGCCTTACACACGAGGAGAACTGCTTGATCGGTGATTCTCCCGCCGAGTTTGCGAAACAAGTGCGACGCCTTTATGAAGACGAGGAGCTTTGGGAGCGGATCCGGGATAACGCCAAGCGATTTCTTTCGGAGCGGCTCTCCGAAGAGGGAATTGCGGCGCGGGTAAAGAAAGAGTTTTTCGGCAGCTTTGACCTGGGGCGGATTCGTGCCGCACAGGATCCTGAGCGATTGAGAAGGCCGTTTCATTTTACCGAGATTGAACTGCCTTCACCCGCTTTTCCTAAGCTGGATAAACGCGAGGTTCCGGATATTACCGTGGTGCTTCTCACTTATAACGAGTGGGAGGTGACTGAGCTTTGCCTGCGAAGCCTTGCCTACGCCCAGAGAAAAAATCCGGATCTACGGGTGGAATATCTCGTGGTGGATAACGATTCCAAAGACGGTTCTCCTGGCAAGCTCGCAAGGATTCCCGGTCTGAGGCTCATCAGAAACAAGAAAAATCTCGGGTTTGCGGGCGGGAATAACGTGGGAATCCGGGCGGCCCGCGGGAGGGATGTGGTGATCCTCAATAATGACACCATCGTTGCTCCTGACTGGCTGAAGCGAATGGCGGAACATGCCCGGATGATCCCCGATTGCGGCATTGTGGGCCCGAGCACCAATACGGAAACGGGGCAGAGCATTTTAGGGGCCTGGTATAACTCTGTGGGGGAATTATTTTCTCTCAATCGGGAGCTATCTGAGAGACAGCGGGGAATGTGGGATACGGTGAGCAAGATTTCCGGCCTCTGCATGTACCTGCCAAGGCGTACCCTAGATGCTGTGGGTGTGCTTGATGAGGGCTATGGCATCGGATATTTCGAGGACGATGACTATTGTTTGAGGGTTAAGGAAGCCGGCCTAAGGCTTGTATGGGCCAAGGACACCTACGTGCATCACTTTGGTTCCATGAGTTTTGAAGGCAATTCCCTGCGGCGGGATAAGTTTTTGGAAAAGGGCATGAGCCACTTCGTGTTTAAGTGGGGAAAGCGCGCGCTCGATCACATCCACGAGGTGCATAAGGGGGCCATGCTTAATGCGAAGGACCCTAAAGCGGCTGAGATGTTTTAAGCACAGCCTCGGCCTGTCTTTTTCAAGTGTATTGCAGGATACTGAGAACGAATGCGGTTCGTAGATCCAAGGGGCGTATTTGCAATCCTGGCTCTCGGCTTAATGCCTGCCCTGATGGTATGGGGAATAGGGGCGGCCAGAATTCCCGTGCCTGCCAATGCGCTTCACAGCGACCCGGATTGGTACTACCTGGGAAACTCCGCCCTTGTGGCTATCGGCAGGAAGGCGGAATTCATGGATCATCCAGGCATCCCTCTTTACGCGCTTGGAGCCCTGCCTCTTCGGGCAAAAGCGGATTTTTTTCCTGAGGGCGCAGGTAATGATCTGGCGTCTGACCTATTTCTCCACTCTGCCGACTATCACCGCTTTCTCGGCTCAATAGCGCTTTGCCTGAATGCCATCGCGTTGTTCGCATTTGGTTTAATTGTAAACAAGTATTATGTTCCGTTGTGGCTTGCGATTTCCAGCCAGGCTCTCTTCCTTTGGGCTCCCATGCAAATTCACTTCTTCGCGCGATGGATGCCGGAAGGGCTTTCTGTTCTTTTTGGGGTTCTTTACGGTTTGTGTTTTCTCGGATCAGCGGTGGCGTGCCGGAGCGTGAAGGCATCTGCCGGAGTCGGAGCCTTTTTGGGTGTTTTGCTTTCCGTAAAGCTCAGTTTTTCCCCCTACTCAGTTTTGGCCTTCGCTAGAAGCGGAAGGCATGCACTTGTTTTTCTATTCTCTGCGTTTTTAGCATTTATGGCCATGCTCTACCCGATCGGTTTTGATCGAACCTCGATTTTGATGGAGTACTTTTTCGCCTTGGCTTTGAAGAGCGGAAAATATGCCTCCGGTGACGTGGGGTTTCCCGGGTTGAGCCAGATGGCAGATAACTTTGCGGAGTTCGCTAATGAGCATGCCATGGCTTATGCCCAATTTTGGTGGATGCTGGGAATTTCGGTTGTGGTTTTTTTATTGTCGAGGCGATGGAAGGTGCCGCAGCTTCGGCGGATGGCGCTTGTGGGCCTGGGGACAGTGGTACTTAGCTTTGTGATCCAAAGCAAGCAGCCCGCAGCTCGATATGCGCTTCCATTATTTGTTTTCTTTCCCACTTACTTGATTCTCTTTTGGATGGGGGAACGCATAAGAGTGGCCAGGGCTCTCGTTGTGGCACTCGTGCTCGGGGCTTTGGTTCATGGAGCGGGCGGGGCGTGGAAGGAGTTTCGGGTCTTGCGCCTTACTGCTTCTGTTTTGCATAAGCAAGAGAGCGAGATCGAGAATTTATTTGCTGCCAAGCCTGAATGCGTTCATCTTTTTGATGATGGCGCATCCAGCTTTCGTTGGGCAAACTTCACCGCGGATGTGGCCACACGAGGGGTGTTCACGCCGAGGCTGAAGGAGCTTTTTCCGAACGCCTGGGGCTATGACTTTGGATCCCAGCGCTTTTATTCTTTTCGTCACGTGGATGCGGATAGATTTGATTTCAATGATGAGTTGCGAAGATGGCCATGCGCCTTGTTTTATTCGCGGAAGGATATTCCTGAGCCCTTGATTCCCTCCTTGCCGAAGCGGCGGTGGGTGAAGATTTATGAGGGCGCCCGTGCGGATATTTTTTATTCAGAGTCGGCCAATAAGTGAAAATAGTGGCTTTGAGTTTAACGAAGCTCGGCCAGTTTTTCGTTCATCACATAGGTAAAGAAATTGCGCACATTTTCCGTGAGCTCATCCCGGTCGGCTTCGTATTCTTCCAGTGCTGCATTCACCAGTTCCGAAACCGAGTGGGGCCTGTCCATCAGCCGTTTCCAGAAAAAAGAGCAAACGCCGTCGAGGACGAAATAATTTCCAGTGGTAAAATCCACGACCACGCCTTCACCGTCTTTCATTTTCCAATGGGTATTGGGGCCGGCCTCCAGCTTCATGGTTTCAGTGATCACAGGATCCTTTTCCCAAACGCCGAGAGAACCATTTCAGCGGCGAGATCGGCGGTTTGATTGGAGGTGTCGAGCACCGGGTTCACTTCGGTTATGTCCATGGCGAGCATCTTTCCCGAGTCATGGAGGATTTCCATGGCGAGATGGCCTTCCCGGTAAGTGGTGCCGCCGCGTACGGCGGTGCCCACTCCGGGTGCCTCCCGGGGATCCATGCAATCGACATCGAACGAAAGGTGGAATCCGGCCGTGCCATTGCTGGCGATCTTGATTGCCTCCTGGATGACGTTCCGCATACCCATTTCATCGACATCGCGCATCGTAAAGGCCCGCACGCCATGCTCGCGAATCGCATTTCGCTCCCCTGGGTCCAGGTCGCGGATGCCAATGAGCACTGCTCGTGAAGGATCGATGATGGGAGTTTTGTCTCCAATGGCCAGAAGATCCTTGTGGCCAACTCCCAGGCAGTGGGCCAAGGGCATTCCGTGAATGTTGCCGGATCCGGAGGTCTCGGGGGTGTTTATATCGCCATGGGCATCGAGCCAGATCACGCCTACTTTTTGTTTCTTTTCCCCATAATACTTGGCAACGCCGGCGATCGAACCCATTGCCAGGGAGTGGTCTCCCCCCAATGTCAGCGGAACTTTGCCGTCTTTCAGGGCTTGATAGACACGGTCTTTGAGGCCTTTGGTGGCTTCCACGATCTCTTTTAAATATTTGTAATTCGAGTCGCCGGAGCTGGAGATGGATTCCCGAACCGCCACCGGCACGTTGCCCACGTCCTCCACATCGTAACCGAGCTGGCGCAGGCGTGGCCCTACGCTGGCGATTCGGATGGCGGAAGGGCCCATGTCCACCCCCCTTCGGCTGGCGCCGAGATCGGAAGGGAAGCCAATGATCCTGATTTTTTTGTTCTCAAGCATGGGGGCACTATAGCAGCGGCCAAGGGGATTTCCAAGGCGCGGGACTGCATGTTGGTGATTTAAGATATTGAGATTATTGGTTAATTTTGAGGATTGCGGCTGGCCAGGAGCTTTAGCTTTAGTGCGGGGGGTGTCAGAGGCGCCAGGAACCCGAAGAGCCGGATCATAAAACCGTATACGGAGTGCCTGCGGCCTTTTTCCAGATCGTTCAGCGATTTTGCTACCACCTCACGTGCTGTAGCCGCCAGTGAGCGATTGAACGGCTCGGCTTCGCCCACTTTGTCTTTCATGAACTCGCTCTTTTGGGCCACATGGAAAAACTCGGTTTCCACCGGTCCGGGGCAAACAGCGAGCACTTTGATGCCTTGTCGACGAAGTTCGTATCCCAGAGCATCGCTAAGGCTGACCACAAACGCTTTGGTGGCGGCGTAAACCGAAAAGAAGGGAGCGGGTGAAAACGCTGCGCTGGACGCCACCTGAATGACGGATGAACCCGGTTTCATGTATGGAATCGCGATATGGGTGAGCCAGGTAGTGCAAACGACGTTCAAATCGATCATTTGCACCTGTTCGTTCAGGCCCAAGCGCTCAAACGGCCCCACCTTTCCAAACCCGGCATTGTTCACTAAAAAAGCGATCTCCGGCTTTTCCTCTTGAAGGAGCTTTTCGAGCGCGGCAAGATCCGCCCTGTTCGTGAGATCAAACGGAAACACTCTTCCGGTGCTTTTCAGGAATTTCTCCGAAAGCTCCTTCATGGGGGTTGCGCGCCTTGCAATAAGCCAGATTTCGTCGAGAAAGTAGCGCTTCTCGATCTGCAGAGCGTACTCCGCCCCGAGCCCTGACGAGGCGCCAGTGATGATTGCGATCTTTTTCCCCTGCTTGGCTTCAATATTCATGGCGCTGGATGTAGATATGTTTTCAGGATGACCAATTTTAAAGCTGATTGCACGATCAATCTCCATGTGGAGTCGAGAGAGAAGAGCGGGCGTGTAGTATGGGCCTGCTCCATCGTTCACTATCGTTTGGGCCGGCTGATATTGGCCAGTAGGCGTGCCGATCAGCTTTCCAAAAAAGAAGCGGAGAGAGAAGCGGTGCTCTTTGGCCTCCGGCAAACCCGCAGGCTCTTACAGGAAAAAGTGGATGTGGCCGCAAGCTTTCCCCTGAAAGGACTCCTTCCTCGCCAGGAGGAAAAGGCTTCTGGCCACAGAAGCAGCGCAAGAATAGAATCTAAAGGTGATGATCTGATTGATGCCTGGGAAAGCTTTCGTCTGAGGCGAATAGCCGATATGGAATCCGGCGAAATGGAGCTTCTTCGCAAAACCGCTGCCCAAGCTTAGTTCACAGGAGGTGATATGAGGAAAGCGATTCTAGTGCTCTTGGTGTCGTTTCTTTTGCCGTTGCCCGCGAATGCCTTTCGGGCCTCCCATTTCAAAGGCCTTTATCAGGTTACCGGAGAGCATCGGGGTGATCCGAAATACGTGGTAGTGGACGTGGATACTGTGGGGAACATATGGGCGAAATGGGCTAACGGAGATCTTCCCGCTGATCTTGAGCCCATCCGGCAGGAACCCTCCATTCTCCTGGGATTCACCTTTCGCGATGGCCTGTTCTTCAACCTGGAGCGCTCGGCGCTTGTGGGCGCCGATTCTCTGGCTATGCCGGGAAATAAAACGGACACCATGCAATTGAGCCGGAAGCCAAATGGAACCTATGAGCTCGGTGTAAGAATCGATAACGTTGTAACTTTTTATGATTTAGGCCCGAAACAGGACCTTCCAGCAC
The DNA here is from genome assembly GCA_964612065.1 of uncultured Bdellovibrionales bacterium. Lineage (GTDB taxonomy): Bacteria > Bdellovibrionota > UBA1018 > CAIPTA01 > CAIPTA01 > JAKFYM01. The sequence continues at coordinate 23,834 of CAZTCD010000049.1, forward strand.
CTTTCGAGGCACGGATTAATCAGTTGCCTCAAGCCCTGCGTTTGGAATAGAAAGAGTTCGGCGGCGGAGCGGGCAGTCGCGGCCTTGCATGGGCGACCATAGCAGGGGCGAGGAAAGTCCGGGCTCCAAAGAGCAAGGCACTGGCTAACGGCCAGGAATCGGAAACGGAACCCACGTGATTTCGTTTCCGGTTACGGAAAGTGCAACAGAGAAGAGACCGCCTCGCGCAAGCGAGGTAAGGGTGAAACGGTGGGGTAAGAGCCCACCGCCCGGGTGGTGACATCCGGGGCATGGCAAACCCTGCCTGGAGCAAGACCAAATAGGCGTGCGTTACGAGGGCTGCTCGCCCCAGCACGCGGGTAGGATCGCTTGAGCCCATTGGTAACGATGGGCCTAGAGGAATGATTGCCACCTGAAACCACAGCAATGTGGGTCGCGGGAACAGAACCCGGCTTATAGCTCCGCCGCCTCTTTTTATCTTCCCTTCATCACCGAGCTCATCTTCCAGATCGGCAGGAAGATGGAGAGGACCAATACGAGTACCATTCCGAAGATCAAAGCCAGAAAGAGCGGCTCAATTGCTTTGGAAAGATTATTCAAGCGATAGTCCAGTTGCACCCGGTAGTAACTGGCGATCTTGTCGAGCACCTCTTCTACCTTTCCGCCTTCTTCTCCCACGGTGATCAGGTTCCCCACCATTTTGGGAAACACTCTGCTCCTTTGGAATCCCCGCGAAAGATCGCCTCCGCCTTCCACTTCCTGGCGAAATCCTTCGATCTCGTTTCGTAAGACCTGATTGGTGAGAGAGTCGCGCACTATACCCAGGCTTTCCACGATAGGAATCCCGCTGGCAAGAAGCAGGCGAAGTACGGTGGAAAAGGTCAGTACGTCATATTGAAGCAATATGGCTCCAAACACGGGAACCTTAAGCAGGGTGCCGTGAAAGAGAACTCTGCCTTTGTCGGTTTGCACCCATTTGTTAAAGGCATAGTAACCGCCGCCGGCAATGATCATCATCAACCACCAGTAGCTTTGGAAAGCGTTGGAAATGCCAAGAACGAAAAGCGTGATCGGAGGAAGCTGGCCGCCGAATTTGCCGTAAAATGACTCGAATTTGGGGACCACGAAGGTGATCACCACGATCATTACAACCAGAATTCCGCCTAGAACTATCTTGGGATAGAAGATCGCGTTCTTTACCTTGGCCTGGTTTTCCATCCTCTGCTCAGCTGAGTTGCTGAGCATCTCAAGCACTTCGTCCAGGCGGCCGGATGCCTCCCCCGCCTTGATTGCGTTCAGATAAACATAGTCGAAGACCTGCGGATGTTTCGACATTGCGGCGTGCAGCGACTGGCCTTCGGTAAGGTCTTCCACTACCTTCACCACCACGTTCCGAAGCACCTCGCTCTGCGTTTGCTCCGAGATCAGGGTCAGCGCCTGGTGTACGGAAAGCCCCACGCTATACGAGGTTTGGAGCTGTCGGTTGAACACTATCAGTTCTTCCAATGAGACTCGGGCACCGGGAAGCTGGGAGGCAATCAACGCCCAGAGGTCGTGAAGCTTGTCTAGCGAGGATGCTCCAACGGACAGAACAATGAGTTGCCGGCCCGCCAGAATTCTCTTCGCTTCCACGGCAGTTTCCGCCTCCACCTTGCCGGTGACTACCTTCCCGCTTCTTTCTCTGGCTCGAAACCGGAAAACCGCCATCTCAGAGCATCCCTGATACGGTCAAGTGATCGCATCCGCTGGTGTAGGTGATGTCCACCTCCATGGTGGAGACCGATGAGACATTGGAATTGAACGTGATAGTCACGGCCTCGCTTCCGTTCATGTTCTCGTTGTTGCTGAGAGATAGCTGCGTGGCCTCGGGGCCCGGGCATGGCGAGAAGGTACGTCCTCCTGTACAGGCATAGATCCGGGTGCCCAGAGTTATCGTAGTGGCTTGAGCTCCGGAGCCTGTATTCAACTGCAGGCTGGTTACGTTAACAGCGGAGGTGGTCCGGATTCTGAACGATGCCAATGGGCCGACTGTAAGCCCGGTTGAGGAGTTATCCACGGAAATTCTGCCTGTATTGGTGGTGCATCCGGCGGCGGCACCCCCCCCACCACCGCCTCCGCCCCCACCACCGCCTCCGCCACCCGATGGGTCTATGTCGACCAGGTTTGTGGGAATCATAAAGCGGGCCTTATCCACTACGAAGGAGATGGGGCCGAGAGTGGTGGTGGGGCTGGCCTTGGTTGGTATGTAGATCGTAGCTGATCTCGGGCCAAGGGGTACGTTGTTGAACTGGAACGCGCCTTGGGCTCCGGCTGAAACCGAAACCAGAGGTTGGGTAAGCGCTCCTGATCCGTTGGCCTGGTTCAGTTCCGCTTGAAAAGCCACGTTATGGGCGGCACCTCCACTGGAAAGAAATCCATATACCGTAGCAAGCTGCAACTCTGGGGGAATGGACATCACGATGTCCTGGTTCAGGCCCGTGCCACCCGCGGCTCCATCGGCGCCCAGGCTGGTAATAGTGGCTGTGGCTCCTGGTGTGTATACGTACGGGCGCCCCCATTTGTCATTGAATGAAAAAGCGGCTCCGGAGGCTCCGGTGGCCAGATAGGGCCCGTTCCAGCCGAGCCCGAATCGGACATTGTTGTTTACGGAAAACGAAGGAAGGGCCGCTGGTTTGGCTTGAAGAGCGGCGAGCCCCTGGCTCGCGTTGGGAAGCGCTCCCATGTCTCCGAGGTATCCGAAGCTCGACCGGGTGCCTCCCTGAGTCAGCTCGGTATCGCCAATGAGCGCAGATCGAATCTGCCGAAGTTCGGCTACGGTGGCATCGTAGCGGTCCTCGTCCACCGAACCGGTCATCACGCTGATGCCAGCAACGGAAAGAATGGCCACAAGCCCGAGTACCATCAGGATCTCGACGAGAGTGAAGCCTGATTGCCGCTGGTCAGATCGAGATCGAGATATCATCCGCGTCTCCACAGGTTCTGTTGGGCCCACAGCTTCTAAGCGTGGTTCCGCTATATTGCAGAAGGTTTTTCCAGCCGTCTCTCTTTGGCAGGTCGCTTCCCGCGGCATCTGACTGAACATAGGGGCCGCACCATCCTCGCAGTTGGCGGAACGTGGAGCTGGAAGGATTGGTGTCGGGAGCGCATGGAGCGGCTCCGTTCGGGGCGGCGAACAAAGCGTCGATTGAGGATGGTGCTCCGTTACCATGGGCGCGATAAAGCGCAGCAGCCTCTCGGAGCCTATCCATCCTGGCGTAAGTTTCCTTGGATCCGCCGCTGCTCAGGAGGGGATCGGCGTTCATGACCGCAACGGAAGCAGCGATCGCCACCGCCAGGGCGATAAACAGTATCTGTATTAGCCCAAATCCGCTTTCAGAAAGTGACCACGAGGTCATCGGTATCCCCGCATGTCTTGTTAGGTCCGCAGCTTTTGAGGGTTCGAGAGGCGGTGCTATACTGGTAAGCCGTGCCCCAGCCATCCTGATCCCATCCGGAAACCGTGCCGTCCACATATGGGCCGTTCCAGCCGATCTTGTTGATGGGATCGTAATTCGGCTGGCTTCCTTTCGTGGTGAGGTTGCTGAGCGCCGAGGGCGCTGCTGCCATATGAGTTGAAAATTTCTGAATGCCGTCACGGAGAGATGCCATGCGTTCCTTGGTCACACTGGCGTGGGCGTCCGTGCGAAAATCGACGAACTGGGGAAGGGCTACAGCGCTTATGATGGCCACAAGTGCAACGGCCATCAGGATTTCCAGAAGGCTGAATCCCGATGGCCGCAAAGAAGGCATGAGCTTTGCCTTTCTCTAGAAGAGGTATTCTTTAACTGGGCCGCCGCTGTTGCTGGAGTTCGCCCAGATCTTTCCTGTGGCGGGGTTGTAGCACCAGCCGCCATCGGCGGTCGCGGAGAAAGCGTTGCCGGCGCAGTTCACCGTGGGAGGATTGTTGCATCCGGTACCGGCACAGGCCGCTACGAGATTCTTGTCGGCGGTAGCCACAGCGGATCCGCTCCAGGGGTTGTCAGGCAATTCCGAGGAGGCCACGAAATTTCTGTCGGAAGCGGTGGACACCTGAGTGGTTGTGCAGGGGGCGCCGGCACCGGAAGTTACATCGTTGGCATTCAGCTGAACTGCGGTAGGCCAGGCGGCGGCACCGCAACGTACCGAGATCTGTGCATACTGGTTGGCCAGAGCGGTCCGGAGCGTGCCCACTGCGCTTTGGGTGGCGGCGTCCTTCGCGTCCACACGGAAATCGATAAACTGCGGTATGGATACCGCGGCCAGAATCGATACCAGGAGCACCACCATCAAGATTTCGATCAAAGTGAAGCCTTTTTGCGAACGCATTTCCCTACCCCTTGAATTTTGAGCGGCCAGGCCGCCCCCATGAATGGAACCTGTTTATTTATATTTTAGCACTTTCGTAAATCTCCGCAAACTTAGTTTCCCTGTTATTCCTACACGTTACATGTATTTCCCGCAGGAAACATGTCGGGCATAAGTGCCTAAGTTTTATTCAGGCCGAGCCGGTTTTTTTCCGAAATGACACAGGAGGGGGTGTGAGTTCTACTCCATATGAATTTTCAGGAATTTTTCTATCTTAAAGAAAACCCGTTCGGCGAAACGCCTGATCCGCGTTTCTATTTTGCCGCTCGTCCGCATGACGAGGTTTTGCGGCAGCTCGCGTGGGCGCTCGAGGAGCGCAAAGGATTCATTTTGGTAACGGGAGAGGCGGGAAGCGGGAAAACAACATTGAGCCGGGTTCTATACAGTGCTTACCGTGACGAAGCCGCCTTCGCATTTATCCTGAATCCTCATCAGGAGGCGGCTTGCCTCTTGAGAGCCGTTTGCAGGGAGTTCGGGCTTGGTGAATCGAGCCTGGAGGCATTGAATGAACACCTGCTTTATCGCGCAACTCAGGGATTACGGAACGTACTCGTGATCGACGAAGCACAAGCTATGTCGGACGAGGCGCTCGAGTTCGTTCGCCTGCTCACCAACTTGGAAGCAAACAATCGCAAACTGCTTCAGGTCGTATTTTTCGCACAGCCAGAAATCAAAAGGCGCCTGGAAAACCCGCGGTTGATACAGCTGAGGCAACGAATCGTGTTGGAACTGGCAGTTCCCTTTCTGGATGAATCATCCACCGCTGACTATATTCGCCATAGAATTGAACGAGCGGGTGGAGGGAGCTTCGTTCGCTTTGATTCGGAAGCAGTTCGAAGAATTCATAATATTACTTCGGGTACTCCCCGCCTTATCAACAAGGCCTGTGAACTGGCCTTGCGATGTGCCGCTCTTCAAGGGGCGCGCCTGGTGTCTGCCGAAATCGTTAGATCCATGCCCGCGGCCAGTGTTGGCCTGCGAAAAAGATCGCTACTCTCCCTTCTTTCTGGAAGGAGGGCAGGATGAGCAGAATGCTGGACAATCTGGCGCGGGTTCCCGAGGAAGAAAACGTACAGCCGCCGAAACCATCGCTCTTTGTCGTAAAAGATGAGCCCGCCGGAAGCACCGCGATTGGCCCAAGGGGCCCCTCCCGGAAGCAGAAGCAAGTGGTTTGGGGGGCTGCGTTCCTGATGATAGCAGCGCTTGGAGCCGCTTTTTTCTTCAGTGGCGCGCCGGAGCAGGGGAGCGTGGAGCTTTCGCGGGAAATTCAGCCTCTTCCGGCTATGCCCGACTATGTAAGCAGCATCAAATCCGGCCAGTGGAATGATGCAAAGGCTGGAATCGCGGCTCACTTAAAGGTGCAACCGAAAAGTTTTTCCGCCTTGCTGAACCAGGCTTACGTGCTCAAGGAAATGGGTGATTTGGGTGGGGCAAAGGCCAGCCTGCAAGCTGCCTTGAGAATCCGGCCCCGGCACCCCGTTGCCTTGAACAATCTTGGAGTTGTTTTCCTTAAGGCAGGCCAGTTGGAAGAGGCGGAAACCAGTCTTCGGCAGTCTATCGGGCAGGACTCGGAACTCACAGAGGCCAGAGTGAATCTGGCAGCTGTATTTGAGAGGCGAAGAGAGTGGCCGCAAGCTCTGGCGATCTTTGAAGGCATTGTGAAGGAGAACCGAATCCCTGAACAGAATCCCCAACTAAGGGAGCGAGTGCGGCGGCTTCGATCGTTGGCGGCGTCCACTTCCTCGCCGAAGGAGAAGTTCTGATGTTCGGCTTCAGGAAAAAGGTGCTGGGCCTGGACATCGGTAGCCGCTGCGTGAAGGGCATCCTGCTTTCCAAAGGTCGTGGCCAGGTTGCACTGGAAAAGTACTTTTATCTCGATTTGCCGGAAGCACTGAATGGGGCACCCAGCCCGGAGCTGGTGAGGCAACTGGTAGCTGATCTCGTGGCCGGAGCCGGTCTTCAGAAGTATTTGGTGGCCTCTGCGATCGAAGACCGGGAAATGCAGGTGGTAACTTTGTCCCTTCCCGCGATGCCCGAGAATGATCTTCGATCGGCAGTGGTAAGCGAAATCGAGACCCAGTTAGGAACTGACAGCAAAGAACTGTCCATAGACTATTCCATATTGCCCTCCTCTGACGAGCGGAGTTCACTGCAGGTGCTTGCCTACTACACGAAAC
>CAZTCD010000050.1:0-30212 GCA_964612065.1 uncultured Bdellovibrionales bacterium
GGATTCGCCCGCGCCATTTATACGGATCCAAGTGGCAAATCAATGATGTTGGCCGACTTGAGGGAGGGGGATGCCTTCGGCGAGATTGCCTTGATCGACGATGTTCCAAGAACCGCTTCCATTGTAAGTGATGGCGGGTGCATCGTGCTGATGCTGAGAAAAGAAGGGTTCGACCGATTTGCGGAGACTTTGGGCTCTTCGGATAGAGTGAAAGCCATGGTTCGGCTAACCAGTTTTTTCCGGCGCCACCCGCTGTTTTCAAAGCTGAGTGCCCGCGATCAAGCGCAGCTGATCGACAGTTTTCGGTTCGAGACCATTACCTCCGGAGAGCAGATTCCTTCCAGCGACGACGATTTCCACGTGATTTACTCCGGTTCGGTGAGGGTAGAGACCGGTGGCGCGGACGGCGAGACGGTTTTGCATGCAGATGATTGCTTTGGTTATTCCAATCCCTTGAATGCACGCTACGTGGCCATGGAGGGTACAGGGCTTCTCTCTGTCGCTAAAGCTGAGTTTCATAACTTGATTTGGGAAAAGCTCGTGGAAAAGCCCGAGCTTTTTGTGTGAATGACCGGACGGGTTTTCGCCCTGCTAGGGGTGCTGCTCACGCTCTATCATCTCTGGTTGATGGGAGGGGAGTTGAATTGTGCCCGTAGCGTACTGGCGGAAACCCAGAAGTTGCGAAGGTTGGCGACCATCTCACTGCAGAATTTTTCAGATATAAATGGCTTGAATGAAAAAGAGTTTTGGAAATTGATTCATCGCGAGGCTCCCATGGTCGACTCCTGGGGATCTCCCTATAGGCTGGCTAAGAGGCAGCTGGATGGGAAAATCGAGGCATACTGGGTCTCAGCGGGTCCGGATCTGGCGGTGGGCACACCGGATGATGTTCAGGTTAAAGTGCCCTTCAGGGAAGGGCCCCCCCTTAATCTATCCTGGCCCGAGAGTGATTCGGATCCGACTGTGCTAAATGCTCGATAGTTTTATATCTGCTGAATGGTCGCCATTAGCTCCTTGCGTTAAAGCGTTCTGAGAATAGACGCATTCGGATTTCCTATCCGCCTTATGGTAAGTAGTGTGAGGTGCAACGAATCCTCATTCTTGATTTTGGAAGTCAGTTTACTCAGCTGATCGCGAGGCGCATACGCGAGCTCGGCGTATATAGTGAAATTCTGCCCGCGAATGCCCCGCTTAACGAGATCAAAAGCCATGGTGCTAGCGGCTTGATACTTTCAGGTGGGCCCCATAGCGTGTTTGACTCGGGCTCGCCTCAGGGCGATTCAGCCATCCTGGATTTAGGCGTTCCTGTATTGGGCATCTGCTATGGAATGCAGTGGCTTGGCCATGCGCTCAAAGGAAAAGTTGAGCCGGCTAAAACCCGGGAATACGGCTTCATGAAGATCAGGGTTACAAAGCCGAATTCCCCCTTGTTTCAGGGAATTGCCGGGGGGGAAATCAAAACCTGGATGAGTCATGGCGATGAAGTAAGAGAGCTTCCCCATGGATTCGTGGAGAGTGCGCGATCTATTTCCGGTTCGATGGCTGCGATGGAGAATGAATCACGCAAGGCATTTGCCGTGCAATTTCATCCGGAAGTGACTCATACCGATCAGGGGACCGAGCTGTTTCGGAATTTTTTGAAAATTTGCGGCGCAACTGGAGGTTGGAGTCTCGGTAATTTCGCTTCAAGCAAGCAGCAGGAAATTGCAGAACTGGTTGGAGCTAAAGGCCACGCAATTTGTGCATTGTCGGGCGGTGTTGATTCTACGGTGGCAGCTACCCTTGTGGAGCGAGCGATTCCAGGCAGATTGCACTGCCTGTATATTGATTCAGGTTTGCAGCGTGCCGGGGAAGCCGAGCAGGTTATGGAGAGTTTTCAGGATTCCGGACTGAGAGTGAGCATGATTGATGCCCGGACAGATTTTCTAAATGGGCTTAAGGGCCTTATCGATCCGGAAAAAAAGCGAAAGCATATCGGAAAAACTTTTATCGATATTTTCCAGCGGGAAGAAAAACGCCTTGCTCAGGAGGTTGGGCATGATGGAATCGACTGGCTCGTGCAAGGAACTCTTTACCCGGATGTAATTGAGAGCATGCCTCCTCCTGGGAGGGGTGGCTTTAGCTCAACTATTAAGAGCCACCATAACGTAGGTGGTTTGCCGGAATCCATGAAGCTCCGATTAATTGAACCATTGCGTGAGCTGTTCAAGGACGAGGTCAGGAAGCTTGGAAGTGAGCTCGGTGTTAGTGAGCAAATCCTGAAGAGGCATCCATTCCCCGGGCCAGGTCTTGCCGTGCGTTGCCTGGGCGAAGTTACGGAAGAGAAGCTGGAAGTACTACGGGCGGCTGACAAGATTTATGTCGACGAAATCCGATCCTTTGGCTTGTATGATAAGATCTGGCAGGCGGGTGCGATCTTGGTGCCAGTGGGTACAGTTGGAGTGATGGGCGACGGTAGAACTTATGAGTTTCCCATTGCCTTGCGAGCGGTTACCAGTCAGGACGGCATGACTGCCGACTGGTTTCGCTTTCCCCTGGATTTCCTGGCCCATGTTTCGAACCGAATCGTAAACGAGGTTAGAGGAGTGAATCGCGTTGTTTACGATATCTCCACGAAGCCGCCTGCCACAATTGAGTGGGAATAGGCCGGGGTAGATAATGTCAGCGGCCAATTTCGTTCATTTGCACGTGCATACCGCTTATTCCGCGTTAGCGAGCACTGTGCATATCGAGGACCTGTTCAAGAAGGCAAAAGAGTTTGGCATGCCCGCTGTGGCCATGACCGATCACGGCAATATGTGTGGTGTGATCGATTTCATGGGAGAGGCAAAGAAGGCCGGCCTGAAACCGATTTACGGTTGTGACGTTTACGTAAAGCTTGAAAACGCCCCTGAAAATTCCAAATTTCCTTATACCCGCTTGGTGCTTCTTGCGATGAATCGGGAGGGTTTTCAGAACCTTGTATCACTGGTGTCGCGTTCGTATACGGAAGGGCGGGCTCAGAGACCATTGCTTGCGAAAAACTGGATTGAGGAGAAATCCGGTGGGCTTATCGCTCTTTCAGGCGGAATGAAAGGGGCGGTTGGATACCACCTTTTGAACAATCGCAATGAACTCGCTCAAAAAGAATGGGATTGGCTTAAGCACACTTTTGGCGATCGACTTTATGCTGAACTGCAAGAAAACAACCTTGCCGAGCAAACCAGAATCAACGAATGGCTTCTGGAGCGCTGTAAGGCCGACGGCACTAAGCCTGTGGCAACTGCAGATGTGCATTATCTTGAAAAGGACGATGCGATGTCGCACGAAATATTCGTGCTTACCCAGCTCGGCCGTACGCTTTCTGACGAAAATAAACGCTCCTTGTGTACGGAATTCTGGCTTAAAGATCCGGCCACTATGGAGGAGCAGTTTGCGTTTTGCCCCGAGGCGCTGAGAAATACACTGGAAGTTGCAGAGCGATGTGATGTTTCGTTTCAGTTTACGGACGACAAAGGGCGCCCGATTTATTATCTGCCGAACTTTCAGATTCCTGCGGGAGAATCCGCCAAGACTCCGGAGGATTTCCTTGCTGTGGAAAGCCGCAGGGGCTTGGAGAAGCGGTTTTCCGCCCTGGCGTTCAAGCCCACGTTGGAGCGGGCTGATTGGCCTGCCTTAAAAAAAGCCTATGAACAGAGGCTGGAGGATGAAATCGGTATGATCCAGAAAACCGGATTTTCCGGTTACTTTCTGATCGTATCGGACTTCATCAGATGGGCGAAGGATAAGAACATTCCTGTCGGCCCTGGCCGGGGATCTGGAGCTGGCTCTACCGTGGCTTGGGCACTAGATATCATCGACATCGATCCGCTCCCCTATAACCTACTTTTCGAACGATTTATCAACCCTGAACGAATTTCCATGCCCGACTTCGACGTTGACTTCTGCATGGATCGACGAGGGGAAGTTATAGAGTATGTGAGACAGAAATATGGGAAAGATCAGGTTTCCCAGATCATCACTTTCGGGCGGCTTCAGACCAAGGCATGCATTCGTGACGTGGGTCGTGTGCTTGGTATGTCGTATGGTGAAGTGGATCAGATAGCCAAGTTGGTGCCGGAACAACTGGGAATCACCATCAAGGAGTCTTTGGAAAAGGAGCCAAAGCTTCAGGAGATGAGGGAGGCGAACCCCACGGTAGACAAACTTTTCAGCCATGCTCTCAAGCTGGAAGGTTTAACAAGATCTTATGGAAAGCATGCCGGCGGAGTAATCATCACTGATTCTCCGTTGACCAATTACGCTCCGTTGATGACAGACGAAGAAGGCGCCGTAGTTGTTCAATACGATAAAGATGCCGCTGAAAAAGTCGGCCTGGTGAAATTTGACTTTCTTGGCCTGAAAACCCTTACGCACATTCAAACTGCGGTGAATTTGGTAAATGAAAAGCGTGCGCGTGAGGGCAAGCCGTCTGACTTCCGTATTGAAGATGTTGGGGTGGAGGATAAAGATGCCTATGCCTTGATTGCTCGAGGCGACAACAATGGTGTCTTTCAAGTTGAAAGCTCCGGTATGGCCGACTTGTGCAAGAAGCTCGGTCCGGCCAATCTTGAAGAATTGACCTGGATCAACGCTCTGTATAGGCCAGGCCCTCTTGAAAGCGGAATGGTAGACGACTTTATCGAGCGGAAGCACGGTAGGGTTGAGATTCAGTACCCCCATCCGTTGCTCGAGGATGTGTTGAAAGAGTCCCTCGGTGTAATCATTTATCAGGAACAGGTAATGCGCGCGGCGCGCGTTCTTGCCGGCTATTCACTGGGCGAAGCTGATCTTCTTCGGCGAGCGATGGGGAAGAAAAAGCCGGAAGAAATGGCCAAGATGAAGACTGGCTTCGTGGAGCGCTCCGAGAAAAACGGGATCGATGCACAAAAGGCTACCGAAATTTTCGACCTTATCGAGAAATTTGCCGGTTATGGGTTCAACAAAAGCCACGCTACTGCTTATGCCTATGTTTCTTTCCAGACCGCCTATCTGAAAGCTCATTACCCTGCGCAGTTCTACGCTGCGCTACTGACCACTGAAATGAGCGATACCGACAAGCTCGCTAAGTATATCGGTGATGCAAAAGACCACGATGTTCCGGTCCTCGGCCCGGATATCAATGAGAGCGAACGCCTGTTCAACGTGGTTTCTTCCGGTGATGGGCAAGAGAGTATCAGGTTTGGCCTGGAGGCGATCAAAGGGTGCGGTGCTGCCGCAATCTCGGTGATAGCCGATGAAAGAAAGACCAATGGACCTTATCGATCGTTCCCGGATTTTTGCAAGCGGGTAGCCAACAAGAAAGTGAATAAGAAAACGCTGGAAGTACTTATTCGAGCGGGTGCCTTTGACTCTTTATATCCCTCGATGGGTGTAAATAAGACCACGAGACAGGCTCTCTTTAAGGCCATTGAGCCGATCGTGGCTTGGGGCGTGAAAGAGGCTGAAGTTCATGCGCTTGGCCAAGGAGGCCTTTTCGACACCGTATTTTCGGCTGATGGAGGGGGCCCTGCGCTCAAGGCTCCGGAGCCTGACATTCCGGCGCACCCGGAATTTACTCATATGGAGAAGCTCGAGGCCGAGCGTGAGCTTCTTGGCTTCTATGTAAGCGGCCATCCCCTTGATCCATACCGTTCCTTGCTGCGCCAATGTACCAGCATGACCATTTCCAGGATTTATGAAATGGCGAAAGAGGGGAAGCTGAAAAAAGAGGAGGGCCCCAAAGACTGGAAAGCCAGAAAGGCTGCCATGGAAAACGAGCCCCGGATCGGAGGCATCATTTCTTCTTCGAAAGAGATCATGACAAAAAAGGGGGACCGAATGGCGTTCGTGGCCCTTGAGGATTTCGAAGGTAAGATCGAAGTGGTGTGTTTCCCCAAGGCGTTTGAAAAGTGTCGTGATTCGATCAGGCCGGGAAATGTCGTGGTGGTGAGAGGGCAGCTGGAAGGTGATGAGCAAGGTGCCAAAGTGCTTGCTTCGCATATTGAGTCTCTGGAGACCGCCTCCCAGGAAAAAATTAAGAACGTACGTACGGTAGTATTCCGTCTTGATCCGTACAACACTTCGAGAGACCAGCTGGAGAGTCTCAAGAGCCTTTGCCAGAAAAACAAGGGTCCTTGCCGCGGGGTGATCGAATACATTGCACAAGATGGGGTAAGGGCTCGCTTTCAGTTTCCGGAAGAGTTAACATTTTCTGCAGACTATGGGTTCATCCAAGAGGTCAAGGAAATATTCGGTCGCGATGTGCTTGGTTTTCAATAAGACATACCTGTTTGCGGTTTTTCTGACGGTGGCTTTGGCCCGGCCGCCCTTGGCTTTCGCGGAAACCGGAGTGGTAAGTGCTGTAGGTGTTGGGCGGGATACGCCCGATGCGATAGCCAACCTTCTAAAGGTTACTTCCGGTAAATATTTTAAAGAATATTCTGCTTCCTTGGTGAAAAGTGTTTTGCAGACAGAGATTTTGCCTAACGCTTCTAGCTTTGTTCAAAGTTACCGGATTTTGGACGGGGGGCGGTCCGGCTCATTGCAGTTAAGCGCGAATGTTGATCTCGATGTAATTAACGGGCTTTTGAGCCTTACGCCGAAGAGTCTGGGTGAGGAAGGAGAAGTAAAAGCGCTCGTTGCAGTAAGAGCGCCGAAATTGCCGGACAGCTCAATTGCAGGAATGAAACCCCTTCCTTCGAACTCAAAGCTTGCTGACCCCTTTGCGGCGCTAACCTCCGGGGCCCGGGAGAGATTGCTTAGGCGGGATTTTAGGGATGTTGTTCTGTCGCACGAGGAGCTGCAGGTAGTGGGCGCAGGGGAAGATTTTTCCAGTCCTGAGCTTCTTCGTGGACTGGGGGCGAAGGCCGGAGCCCGTATCGCCTTGGGTGTTTCTGGAAAGTATGAAACTTACGAGAATGAGAACTCCCATAATCGTGACGAAAGATTGGTTTTGATCGCCACTTTGCTTGATGTGAAGACTGGTAACGTACTCGGGCGTGCCAGTGTGAATGTTGCCAATCCAAGGTCGAGGCGAGAGCAGTATCTTGCTGATTTGCAGCGAAGTGTTCAGGAAGAAAGCAAAGATTTATTTCAGGATGTTTTCGTGAGTGCCGGGCGTAGGCTGGTGAAAAAGGAAGGGCAAGCAAGCTATTCACTGGTGAGGATTCAGTTCGCCTCCAACAACTCCTTGGTTCTGAAATTCAAAGCAATGCTCGAAGCTGTGCCCGGGATTCGATCTGATTTTGAGCATAGTATTACCAGGGGCCAGTTTGATCTTGCTATTCGTCCCGTGATTTCCAGGGAGAATCTAAAAAAGACCGTGCTTGGAATGCAGAATCCGGAAATTCAAGTAACAGTACTGGATGATGATTCCGGCGCTGATCAGGTTTCCGCCTCGCTGGTTGTAAAAGTATCTCCTAAGGAAATGCCTGAGGACAACAGTGAAGGAGTGCCGAATGCGAAGCATTAGCGTGGTCGCGGTGTTGATTCTGGCGATTCTATGCGGTTCTTCGTGCAGCCGTTCTCAAGCCTATCGGAAAGATCAGAGCGCGGAAGGACGATTTCAAAGTGAGAGAGATCGCCAGCGGGCAATGGATTCCATTCGAAAATTCTCTCCATTGCGGAAACGAGCCGTGCTTTTGCCGTTCTGGAACGACACCCCCGTGAAAGGGAAGTTCGAGGTGCTTGCAAAGAATCACCTGAAAGAAGTTCTGTTGGAAACCAATAAACTGAATATCGTGGATGAGAAGGATATTCCGCTTCGTTCTCAGGATTTCTATCTGGATGCTGAAAAGTTAAATGTGGCTCATGTGGCGGAGAATGGGAAAAAGTGGGGAGTGAGCCTGGTGATTTTGGGAAGAATCACGAAGATTGCGTTCAGGCGGAAGGACGATGATGTTGGCCTGCTTCGCCCCACGGCGGCGAGAGCTGCTGCAAGTGTTGAGCTGCGAATGGTGGACGTAACCCAGGCAAAAGAGGTTGCCCTCGGAGAAGGCGCCGGGGTGAGTGAGAACTCTACATTGAATCTTTTTAGCGGGGAAGATCCGAACGAAGTCGAGGCTTATAGAAACGAAGTGGTGGCGGAGGCTCTATCAGACGCCATTCGAAAGGCGCTTCCAGCTTTGTCGCGGGAAATCGGCCGAATTCAATGGCGGGGTAAAGTTGCCAAGATTGCAGGCGCCAAGATCTATATCAATGCTGGTCGTGCCACTGGTCTTCAAATTGGAGACATTATGAAAGTTAGCAGCCAGGGTAGAGATATTTTTGATCCTGATACCGGGCTCTTTTTGGGGAGAACGGCTGGAGACTTGAAGGGAACTCTGGAGGTGATTGAATTCTTCGGAGAGGATGGATCCATCTCCCGGGTTCATTCCGGTGCCAACTTCTTGGAAGGCGATATCATTCAACTTTATTAGGAATTAGGAAGATCGGTATAAATCATGGTCACTCGCGGAACCTTGAGTTCAACTCAGCAAAAAATCATCATTGCTGTAATTCTGGTTGCTCTAGTCAGCATCTACTTTTTACGTACGATTTATATTCCTATTTTTATCGCTTATTTTTTGGCGTTTCTTTTGAACCCGTTGGTTCGATGGTTCGAAAAAAGAGGATTCGGCCGTCTCGGACCGATTTTTCTGATGCTGGTGCTGCTGTTTGCTCTTATGGGTTCCTTTACTGTAATGATGGTGCCCAAGATTTACGTACAGATGCGTGAATTGTTCGCCAGGCTTCCTCAGCTCATGGATTTTTTGTCAGGTCGACTGGGTCCGTTTTCACTTCGCTACCTGGGCTACGATGTTTTTACTCAGTGGAAGGAAGTTTTACCCACGGTAGTTCCCGGCGTGTCCAATTTTCCAGCGGTGGGCGGAATTCTGGAAAGTGTCTTGTCGGGTTCAGCCCGTGCCTTAGGTGCAGTGCTCACGGTTCTTCTGATACCCATTCTCACCTTTTATATTCTTAAGGATTATTACCTGTTGAATGAAAAGCTGCTGTTGATGATCCCAAGAAGGTATGTGAGTGACGTAAAAGAGGTGATGCATCGTCTATCGCTAGTGCTGGGCGGGCTGATTCGGGGCCAGTTTCTAGTTTGCGCCATTCTTGCGGCCTATTATTCCATTGCCTTTACTTTCGTTGGTTTGGATATGGCGTTGCTTCTCGGGCTTTTGAGCGGATTCCTGAATTTGGTTCCGTTCGTAGGATCCCTTGCCTCACTTTCTCTTACATTGTTCATTGCGGTATTGGGGGGCGGGCAGCTCACTCAGTGTATAAGTATTCTGGGAGTGTTTTTGGTAGCGAATTTGATCGATAACACAGTACTTACGCCTCGCATTGTCGGAAAGAAAATGGGAATCTCCCCCATCATTATCATTTTAGCTTTATTGGCAGGTTCTGAGCTGCTAGGTTTCCTGGGAATATTGTTGGCATTGCCAATTATGGCTATGGTTAAAGTGCTGGGGGGGTACCTCACCGAGCGTTACCTTGAGTCTTCCTACTATAGGGAAGATGCTGCCATAGAGGGAAAGCAAAGCCTTTCAGAGAAGATCTAAAGGGGGGGGCCCTTGACATCGACTTTTTTCGCTTTTCGATCGGGCTATTCCTATGAAGAGGCTCTTAGGTTTCAAGGCATCTTGAATAGCGAAGGCTATACCGGGCTGTTGTCATTTGAGCCTCCTGAGACCATCACGCTCGGAAATTTATCCCGCTCTGAAGACATTCTGGTTTCACAGGAGTTTTTGGTGAAGCAGGGGATCAGCCTGCTTTCCACTGATAGGGGAGGGATGACGTCCTATCATGGTCCCGGTCAGCTTGTGGGATTCCCTATAGCCAATCTCAAGAGTCTTTATGGAGATGCAAAGGCTGTAAAGCGATTCTCCGATGAATTGCATTTCGGTCTTCTTGAAGGCGCGGCCTCGCTAGGTGTTCGTAATCTAAGGATCGGGTCGGATGCCCCTGGCCTTTGGACGTCAAGAGGCAAGCTTGCATCGGTAGGGATCGCTGTTAAAGATGGGCATGTGTTTCATGGGTTTACTCTTAATGTTACCCAGGCTTGCATTCCTGGGCACAGTTTGATTGATCACAACGGTCTTCATGAGACTGCCGTGACAAGCCTTGAGCAAGAGGGAATTCGCGTGAAAAATCTGCAAGAATTAGCCACGCGTATTCTTCCGTATTTGACGGTAATTAAGGGAGAGGCTGTGCTGAAGCAGTCAAAAACCGTAAGCTACGAAAAGGCCTATGCTAACTTGGTCTCCGCCGTTTCCCGCAGTCAAATGGCGATAGATCACTTCCGGGCCAACTTGGAAACTCTCGGTAACCGGGATTAAGAAACCACCGCCTAAACCGATCGACCAGCTGGTGCCATCGGGCACACGAAGTCCGGCTGTATTGCCGTTGGCATTAATAAAAACAATTCCCGTGTGGAGCTTTCCATACAACCCAGCCTCGGTTGCTGCCTTAAGAAAACCGCCGAATTCATGTGTCTTCAGGCTTGAGCCTCCTCGCCCATCAATCTCGCCAAAATTTGCGGTTTTGAAGTAACCGCCGTATGCGACATTCCCGAGGTACCAGTAGCCACCCTCCAGGCCCAGGCTGTAACCATTTTCGGTAATTCCGCTGGCTAAATTTTCATAGTTCGCCCCCGCCGCCAGCCATGAACCCTCATGGGCCTGGCTATGCGAAGAAAGCATCAAAGCGAGAGTAGAGAGTAGGAGTGTCGTGAGCTTAATATTTTTCATTTTTCCTCCTAAGTGATCCGGACAAATCAGCGATCAGTTTAGCTCGCGTAATATCTTACCCAAAGCCTTTTCGGAAGGCCGAGGAAGGTTCAACCCATGCAGACTTTCCAAAGAAACCCAGCGCATTTCTTTGTCCTGAATGGCGCACATATGGCGAATCTGTTTCAGCGAGGGCCGATTTTGGAACAATAATCCACGGACGTTAAAGTCGATTTTATGCTTTGTGATGGTACGAAAGGCGGAAGTGCTGGCAAATTCTTCCCCGAGTTTTGCGCGGAGGCGCACATGGCCTTCTTCGACGATTTTCCAGGGCAGATCCCACATTCCAGCCAGCCAGGCTCCAGCAGGCCTTCGGGCAACTAAAAGTTCATTTTCTGCAATTACCACCCAACCTTCTGCTTCGAGCGATATTTTCTCCGCTTTTATTTTTTTCACGGGAAGCTCTGACTGAACCCCCTGAGTAAATGCATTGCATTCGGCGCTAAGCGGGCACGCTTTACATTGAGGATTTTTCGGGCGGCAGATCATCGAGGATAGATCCATTACTGCCTGGTTCAAGTCTCCCGGCCTTCCCAGTTTAGCCATCTCCTCCCCCAGGCTGATTAGCTCTGGCCTGCCGTCAGACTTAGGGTTTTTGTATAGGGCGAGTAACCTGGAAAAAACTCTCTCTAAATTTCCATCTAAGGCACAGTGAGGCTCGTCAAATGCGATACTGGAAATGGCGGCCGCCGTATATGGTCCAACTCCTTTCAAGCTGCATAGAAGCTTAAAACTTTTTGGGAACGTTCCATTAAATTTGTCCGTAACTTGCTTGGCGGCAGCATGAAGATTTCTGGCGCGAGAATAGTATCCCAAGCCGGCCCATAAGTTCAGAACGGTATCGAGGTCTGCCTCAGCCAGATCCTGTACACTCGGAAAATTTGAAACAAAACGATTGAAATACGGAATTACCGATTCCACCCGGGTTTGCTGCAGCATGATCTCCGAAAGCCAGATTCGGTATGGATCTTTTGACTTTCGCCAAGGAAGATTTCTCTTCTGGTCGTCGTACCACTTGAGGATATTCTTATGAATCCGGGTTGCGTTCATTCGTTAATTCAGTACCCCGAGTTTTTTCCCAACCTTAGCAAAGGCTTCAATGGCACGGTTCACATCCCCCTCGGAATGGGCCGCAGATAGCTGTACTCTGATGCGAGCCTGGCCTTTGGGAACCACAGGGAAGAAAAACCCAACCACGTAGATGCCTTCCTGCATCAGGGCTTTTGCAAAGTCTTGCGAAAGCTGGGCATCCCCCAGCATCACGGGCACTACTGGATGTTCACCCGGCTTAATGGTGAAACCATTCGTTGTCATGGCCTCCCGAAAGCGTTTTGTGTTTGACCAGAGCCTTGCTCGAAGCTCGCCGCCGATCTTCGTATCGGAAACCAGCTGAAGAGCGCGAATGGATGCCTTCACAACGGGAGGGGTAAGAGTATTTGAAAACAGATAAGGGCGCGCGCGTTGCCTCAACATGTCCACTATAGGTTGGCGTGCAGCCACGAAGCCGCCTGCGGATCCACCGAGCGCCTTTCCCAGGGTAGAGGTAATGATGTGCACCCTGCCCATTACTCCGTGATGTTCATGGGTGCCTCTGCCGTTCGGTCCCATGAATCCGCTGCTATGAGAATCATCCACCATTACCATAGCGTCGTATTTCTCAGCGAGATCGCAGATCTCTTTGAGAGGGGCGATCGTTCCGTCCATCGAGAACGCGCCGTCGGTAACAACAAGGCGGAACCGTTGAGCCTTTGCTTCTTTCAGTCGCGCTTCTAGGTCGGTGAGATCCCTATGCTTGTAGCGATATCGCTGGGCTTTGCAGAGGCGGATTCCATCGATAATGGAGGCATGGTTCAGCTCATCCGAAATCACCGCATCTTCAGCGCCCAATAGGGCCTCAAATACGCCGCCATTGGCGTCGAAGCAGGAGGAGAAGAGAATGGAATCATCGAGCCCCAGAAATTTAGCCACTGCACGTTCGAGCTCACGATGAATCGTTTGGGTGCCACAGATAAATCGAACCGAACTCAATCCGTATCCAAATTGGTCGAGCCCTTCATGCGCTGACTTGATCAGATCGGGATGAGAGGAGAGGCCGAGGTAATTGTTCGCGCAGAAGTTTAGAACTTCTTGGTTGTTAACCTGGATATGGCTTCCTTGGGGGCCTTGAATTTCGCGTTCCCGCTTATATAGGCCGGAAGCTTCGATGTCTTTAAGTTGGTTTTCCAGGTGGGCAAAGAAGGTTGAGCTCATGGCCCAAGGTTTTACCATTTAGAAGATTCGGGTGGCTATAAACCCGCTGCACTTGAAGCGGTGCATTTCAGTCTTTAATGGGCAAACAGGCAAATAGTGCGGTGCGTTGCCGTGGTGTGGTGCTCAGAAGGCTCTTCAGGCGGATCCGATACGAATCAAGGTCTTAGGGTGCGAAGTCAGGTTTTTCTCGAACTGAGCGGGTGTAAACTCGTTTAAAGGCATAATGGTGCCCTTACCCTCTTCGAGCACGTGCTTCCATACCTGATCCTGGATTCCGTTAGACTTGTCTTCCAACAGCTGCTTGGTGATCTCCCAGGTGCTGAAGCAGCGTCTGCCAACGACAGCATGAATCCGCTTGCCGGCCGTTATCAGTTCCTCGAAGTTGGGAATGGTAACGTCTCCGGAAGATAGCCCGAACAATACGACGTGGCCGCCACGGCGGGCTCCCTTGATTGCCTGCTGGAGGCTGGAGGGAAAACCACTCATCTCCATACAGTAGTCGGCGCCATAGCCCTCGAAAAACGCTTTCACTTCTTCTGCGCTGTTGTCGGAGGGATCGATCACTTTATCGGCGCCACAATCCAGTGCCTTCTGCTTGTTTTTTGCGTTCGGCTCGATGCCAATAATCTTCCTGGCGCCCATGGCTCTTGCGATCAGGATGGCGAAAAGGCCAATAGTGCCGCAGCCAAAGATAGCAACCGATTTGCCCCGAATTTCGCTGTCACGAAGATCCGAGCCCAGCATATTCGGAGTGCACACATGCACGGCATTTCCAAAGGGCTCTTGAACGGCAGCCACTTCCGGGCGGATTTTTTCCAAAACCGTGGGCCAGAGCACGTTCACCGGCAGTTTAACCTTCTCGGCGAATACTCCGTCCCAAGTAACTCCGATAATCCGCTCATTGGCACATACATGCTGATTGCCGGCCAGGCACATCGGGCAAGTTCCGCAGAAGATATGCGATTCCGCGGCCACCACTTGGCCTACGTGGAATCGGCTCGAGCGCTTAACCTCCGAGCCGATTTCCACGATTCTTCCCAGAAGCTCGTGGCCCATCACAAAGTGCTCTCGTTTGTCCTGCTCCAGATGATGAAGAATCGATTCGCGAAACGCTTTTCGGAACCAGATCCCCTTATCCGTTCCACACACACCAGCGTAGATCGGCTCGATAATCACGCTTCGAGCGTCAAAGGGGTTCTTTCCCTCATCGAGCGACGGAGAGGGAATATCACGAAGCTCGTAGCCTTTTGTGGAGGACCAGTTATCGCGGGTTACGGGTAATACTAGGGCTTTCATCGGAGGTAAACCTTTTGTATGCGGTCCAGGCGGAAGCTTTTACGAATACCGTCCAGATGGCAGGTGGCTTCCATATACCGCTGTGCACCCTTAGCGTAAAGCAGAAGAGGAGTTACCTCTCTAGCGCTGAATCCGCCCTCATAGTGGATCCAAACCCTCTTTTTTTCTTCCAAAGCCTCAAAAAGGGGGTCTAGGCGGGCCAAGTCCCGGGTTCGTTGCAGGGGACGGCTTCCTTCCAAAAAGGAGTAGGCTTTTCCGTGGCGCGCCAGTAGCTGCGCCCAGCTGGCCTGAAATCCCACCCCTACCTTTACGATATGCCGAAAGACCTCCATGCAGCTTTTGGTATCAGCCAGCGCTCTGTGGAAGGTGCTTTCGGCGATTCCCAGGTTCTCTACCAGGCTTTGCAGCTTATGGGACGGTTGATCCAGCAGCACTCTTCGCGAAAACATGCAGGAGTCGAGAACAGGCGTTGGGGGAGGCGTAACTCCTATCCTCAAACTGTGCAAAGACAGAAAACCGATATCAAATGGCGCATTATGGGCCACCGGAATGGCGGTGCCAAGAAATTGAAAAAAGCTGGGCAGTACTTGCGGCAGCGTGGGAGCCCTCGCCACCATCGAATCAGTGATTCCATGAACGGCAGCGGCTTGAGGTGGAATCAGCTTCCCGGGATTTATCAAAGTTTGAAAATATTCTTTGGCACCGCTTTCGAGATCAAAGCGAACGGCGGCAATCTCCACCAGCTCCTCAGAATAGGGCTGCAGGCCGGTAGTTTCCGTATCGAAAGCGACAAAATCTAACGTGCTGATATTATCGGTCATGATAAATTGAATAAGTGCTTCAAGCAGGCGGTAGCTATTTTTAACCTGCCGAAACAGGGAAAGTCCACATGCAGGCTCCCAACAAAGTTCTGATTACGGGTGGGGCTGGATTTCTTGGCCAGAAGCTGTCTCATGCTCTGATAGAAGAGGGGCATGAGGTTCGGCTTTTGGTGAGGAAAGCCAGAGAGAGCGCCTCAAATAGCCGTGAAACCTTTGTTATTGGGGATCTATCTGACGAGTCTTCCCTGGAAAGGGCGTGCGAGGGCATCGACTGTGTTTTTCACGCGGCGGGCTTAATTTCTTACAATCCGGCTAAGGCGGAGCTAATGCGGCGTACTAACGTGGAGGGAACTCGCGCCATGGCCCAGGCTGCCCTGCGACAGGGAGTGAAACGATTTGTTTTTACCAGCTCCACGGCAGCTATTGGCGTGAACGAGGATCCTTCTGTTTTGTTGGATGAATCGTCCCCGTTCAACGCTCGCAAGCTTGGCCTGGCTTATTTCGATACGAAGTATGATGCGGAACGAGAGCTTTTGAAGGTGGTGGAGAAAGGGCTGAACGCCGTGATCGTTAACCCAGGTTCGCTGCTGGGGCCAGGCGATACCAGGCGTTACGAAAAGGGTTATGCTGGTCTTGTTTATAAATATAATCCCAGGGTTCTCTTTCACGGCGGCATTAACTTCGTAGATATAAACGATGTGGTGCGTGGGCATCTGCTCGCAAGGGACAAAGGAAGAACCGGGGAACGATATATCTTAGGAGGGGAAAATCTCTCCTTTGGAGAGCTTATCGTGCGAATTGATGCCGTGATCGGACGCCCTCCTCCCAAAATTCATGTGCCGGTGGCTGCGATGGGCGTGCTAGCCGGTGCGCTCAGGGTTCTTAATTCTTTCGGAGTGGACATCCACATGACCCCGGAACTGGTTCGCCAGGTTTGCTCCTGGCATCTCTATGTAAGTTCCGCCAAGGCGGAAAAAGAGCTGGGCTACAAACCTCAGAGGATTGATCGCGCCATTGCGGGAACTTTGGATTGGCTAAAGTCCATCGGACGCATCAAGTAACTGATTTTTCGAATGCTATTGGAGGATCCGTTAGCGTGAGTTTTTTAAGTTGTTCAGATCAAAAACCGAACAGATTTCATGCGTTTGATTGCTTTCATTGTAGGCTTTTTATCAATAGCCGATCAATCATTGGCCGAGGATCTGCAGTTTCTCGATCATTCGGAGCTCGCTCTTTCCCGCCTGTATAAAGATATTTCCGAAGCAAAAGAAACCATCGATCTTACCTATTTCATCTGGAATCCGTGCTCTTCCGTTTCTAAAGTATTGGTGAAGAAGCTCGCTGAGAAAGCAAGGGCTAAACCGAAGCCGGTAAAGGTACGTCTTTTACTCGATGCTGTTCCATATGAAAATGACATCGGGGCCATGCATAACTATTTTGTGAGGAACGGGATCAACATAAAGTTCATGAATCCGTCCTCGGGTCCGATACCCAGAAACGATCGTACTCACTCCAAACTCACTCTGATCGACAAAAAGTTGCCTGGTGGCGCGAAGATGATCACGGGTGGAAGAAACATAAGTGACGAGTATTTCGGCCTCGCAAAGGAAAACTTCGTAGACCGGGACGTATCCGTAGTAGGCCCTTCTTCTGCGGAAGACGGAAAGGGAGTAATCGCCCAAGCCGACCATAGCTTTGAAAAGCTATGGACTAATCGGCTTGCCAAGCGCGCCACGTTTACAACTGACGGAAGCATGAAGCGTGTGCAAGCTTGTGCTAAATGGACGGCTAAAGACGCACGCCTGGAGAAACATCTTCAGGCAAATATGAAGGCGATGATCGCATCTGAAAGAAAGATCAGATGCGATAACGTTCGCTTTACGATGGACGATATGAGCCATGTTGGTGAGGGGGGGCAGGTAGAGTACGACCACGATGGCCAGCCTGTTTTTCCTGATCCGCAGGCCAGACTTGCTAAAAAACCAACAAGCTTGTCTATCCTTGCCTATCTCAAAGGGGTTAAGAAGAATCTCACAATGGAGAACCAGTATTACATTCCAGACGATCCTCTGAAATCGATATTGCGCGAAAAGAGAAAACGGAATGTGAGGATTGATCTTTACTCAAATATGTTTGATGGTCCCAGTGAGATCGTGGCTCATTGGCATACGCGATATATGGGAAAAGAGCATCAGGGGAGCCAAACTAACCACTCGAACTTTCGAATTGCGGGCCTTTTGGATCGCTGGGGTTTATCTCCTGCTGAAACCAGGTACCGCTATCATGCAAAATCGTTTTCTTCCGACGGAAAAGACGCCGTGGTGAGCAGTTTCAATATTGATCCAAGGTCATTGAATATCAATGGCGAGTCGGCGCTGTATGTAAGAGGTTGCCCCGAGTTTGCCAATCGAGTGGAAGCGGCCGCTAAAATCACAGGGAAGATTTGGACTCTGGAAGAGAATCTCGCTCTCTGTGAGGGTCAAGAGCGCCCGCGCCCGAACCTAGGCCATCCGGTGAGCACACTGATTCAATTCATTACCAGAGATCTTCAATGACGGGATTAGAACTGCAGCGGGCGATAGACAAGCGCGTTGATCGTCTTGTCTTTTCCTTTGAGGCGAATATCCAACTCACGCCTGAGGGGCTTTTCCAGTTTTCCATGAACATGCGAATACATCGATTCCGCCATCCATATCTCGCCTGACTGGGCTTTTGCCTCCAGCCTTTGGGCCGTATTGATGGCATCACCAATCACAGTGTAATTCATGAATCTCGAAGAGCCTAGGTTACCTGCAAGTGCCGGCCCTGAGTTGACGCCTACGCCCATTCCCACTTTTTCCACGCCGTGGCGTTGCCATTCGGGGATGACCGTGCGGATCATCTCTTTCTGCATTTCGAGGGCTGCTTTCATCGCAAGGAGTTCAGGTTCCGGCTGGTCTTTGGGGATGTTCCAAACCGCCATGATCAGATCACCCACAATCTTGTCGAGTGTTCCCTCGTGTTTCTCAATGATAGCGTGCATGCGCTCAAAATGAAAATTTAATAGCTCCACCAGGGCAGGAGCTGAAATGTCTTCAGTGATGGAAGTATAGCCGCGAATATCTGAAAAAAGGCAGACTACTTTTTTCTCGATTCCGCCGAGCTGTAGTTCATCTTTACCTTTGACGTCCTTGACGATTTTTTTCGAAAGATATTTTCCCAGATGTTCATTGGTGCGCTCAAAGTCCTCCATTTTGGATTTGAATTGGTGCTTCTGCAGAACGTGGGAAATCACATTTTCAAAGCGCTTTATAGTTGCCAGATCATTGTCCGAAAATGAGTCTACAACTCGATCGCATAGAGCGAGCACGCCGAGAAGGGTGGATCCATGTAGCAATGGAAAACAAGCCAAATTCTTTGGTGACTCAGTTGCAGGTGCTTGGATGAAGTTCGGTTTTCTGGAAGAGGCGGCCGTGGCTGCGGCAGCTGAAGCGGCGGACCGCCATTCACTCTCTCCTTCCCCTATACCTGCTAAAGCTTCAAGGGTGATTCCGTCCAAGATACCGAAGATAGCCACTTTCTCCGCCCAGATATGAGCTCTCAGAAGCCGAAGCACGTGCTTTAGCAGCTCTGCCAATGGAATCTCATTCCGTTCAGAAAGGCCCAACAGGGCATCCATGTCACTGGCGAGAAGGGTAAGAGCATCCAGTTCAGCCGAAGCCGCTTGTGAGCGCAATTCTGCCTCTAGCGCCGCCTCAAGGACTCCTTTTAGCAGGGGAATCTGGTTTGGCTGAGCACTCAATTTGGCAATGGTTTTTTCCTGGATCACGATTCCTATGGATGCCGGTGCATTCTCCGGCATCAGCGAGGTGATCAAATTTCCGAAGTTATCGTGCAGGGCATGCGGGACCGTGCCCAAAACACCGTTCAAGACTTTTCTGCATCCCATCAGATTTACAAAATCGGGCCGTACACTTTGCTTCAAGATACGGCCTCCACTTTCGATTCCCAGAACTGCCAGAAAAGAAACCAGAGGCCCGGGTCATAGTCGTCTTTGCGAGACTCCATGGTTTGCTTGGTGCGCTCATATCGGGCTCGGCGGGTACCTTTGTTCAATGCGCGGTACTGGTCAAAATGATTAAAGATAGTGAATATTCTGACTCCAGGCGGGATGGCGGTGATTGTCTTGTTGTCGGGGAAACCTTTTCCGGAGCAGAGTTCGTCCTGATTTTTTATAAGTTCCAGCACATCGGAGGCGACAGGATGTTGCTTGCGCTCCAGGTACTCAATTGTTTTTACTGAAACTACAGTTTTTTGATTTGAAGCGAGGCTGCCCTCTAGCTCATGAATCAATGCTGAGTGGATTACGGTTTCCAGGTTTTCCGCTGAGAACAATTTATGAAAATAGGAGAAAATTGCCAGTGAGTAGGCAACTCTTCCATTGTGATGAAAGAGGTCGGGTGGTTCATGAAATTGTTTGAAGTACCAGTCGAGACTGGGAAGGTTGATTACTTTTTTTAAGCTGGAGAGTCCTGCGCTGAATGCATTGTCGAGCTGGGAGTCGCCCTCGGCGCGTTTATTCAAGCTCTTTTGAACGAAGCTAAGAAGTTCTGCGCGTTTATTTCCGTAAAGTAACTTCTTTGTATTTTCTTCGTCCTTCTCCTTTGCCGGTTGAAGGGGAGAAATAGCTGGGTATCGAAGTGCTATCCATTTGTCCCAGTCTGGAAGGTCATGGGTTCGGATATAGATCTGGCTACATTGGGTTTTTGCGAGTTTCTCCAGAACTCGGAAGCTTACTGACTGGTTTTTGGGTATGGCTACTGCGAACTGCCCCCGAAAATGGAGTAAAATGTCGCAGGGGCTAAGCTCGTCCGGGAGCAGCCAATGTACGTTTTTCTCAATGAATTCCATCCTTGGTTCCAGATTCTTAGATTACGGTTTGGTGGGATAGTTTTCCATGGAATTCAAGGTGGAATGGGCTACGATGGCCACGATGCTTGACTCCAATTACTACCAGAAGCATCTTGACCGAGTAAGCAGAAGCTTTGCGTTCTGTATCGCCCGACTTGATGGGGATCTTAGGGCCTGGGTCGGCCTTTCATACCTGCTTTGCCGTATCTTAGACACAATAGAAGATGCGGATTGGCAAGATGCTTCGAAGCGCGATAAGGCGTTTGAAACTTTTGAAAAGTTTCTGAATGAGGGCGCGTCCGGAACAGAAATATCGGAATGGTCCTCCGATTTTCCTTCGATTCCGAACGGTGAACTACAGCTTCTGAATGATTCAGCGAGAGTTTTTTCAGATTTGCACAGCTTGCCATCTCACTTGCGGGATAAGATTCGCAAGCCGGTTCTGAATATGTATCGAGGCATGCGGCATTTTACTCTTGGCCAGAAGTCCGGGGCAAGAATACGTCTTCGGACCATTGCGGATGTGAATCAGTATTGTTTTTTTGTGGCCGGATTAGTGGGGGATCTTCTTACGGAACTTGTAGCGGAGCGGTGGCCCTCCATGCAGTTGACCCGGCGTACTTATATTGACGCCCACCATTTCGGCCTGTTTTTGCAGAAGGTAAATCTCCTAAAAGACCAAGTTTCTGATGAAAGGGAAGGGAGGTTTTTGGTTCCTTCTCGGGTTGAGCTTTTGGCGAGCCTTAGGAAAGATGCGGAAGGTGCGCTCCGGTATCTTCAGGCTCTCCCGATTGCAGAAAAGGGATTTCGCTTATTTTGTGCCTGGAGCCTTTTCCTTGGGCTGGCAAGCATTCCCTGGAGCGAGAGGGCCTGGGCCTCCGGAATTCTGGGGAAGATACCTCGCGTGCTTACGCAGAAGCTTCTTGGCACGGTGGAAAAAGTTATTGATGACAATCAAGCTTTGATTGTCTTATTTCATCGGATGTTGCCTAAGCTTCCGGATTTCTCAATGCCACCGACTCGTTCCGGGGAGGTGCCTGACTGGCTACACCACGCTTACCGCGGACGTCTTGAGGCGAGTGAATTTGCCGAGCTTGGAATGCTTCCAGTAACCTGATGAGTTGAGCTTTCTTCCTCAATTCAGATTCTTGTACATTACGATATTTGTGGGCTCAAATCCCATTGATTGATACAGGCTCTGAGCAATTTTATTGTGGCCAAACACGTGAAGGCCAAGCCGCTCATAGCCTTTGGACAAAGCATCTTTCATTGCAAGTTCCATGGTGGCTCTGCCGAAGCCATTTCCCCGGAGCTCAGGGCGAAGTTCAATATCGTAGATCCAAGCAACGGACTTGGAGCCTTGCTTTTGAACCCCCCACCATAAGATTCCCACTGGAAGATTTTGGCTTACTTCCATTACGGTATAGAGGTAGTAGTTCGGGGTGTCTTTTCCCTGCGGCAGCAAGCGCTCAAAGCTCTTTTCTGCTTCAGCTTTCGCATCGTCAGAACTAAGGCCTTCCTTTTCTTTTTCGGCCGCGTAGTTTTCTTTCGAATGAATACTCCAGACCAGATATTCTTCTTCTGTCATCGGCCTGAATTCGATGTTTTTCATAGGATGGTTGGATACCACGGTTGGCGAAAATGAAAAAGGGAGCCCCGATTGGGACTCCCTTCTGACTCATTCGAGCCTTGTGGAGGGATTTAAAGGTCTTCGGATTCCAAGCTCTCCTCAGCGGTTAGTGCCTGTTCTTGTTTTTCTAACTTCTTTCCCTTTCTTGTTTGCTCGGCCAATATTCGGAAGGCATCGTCCAGATTCCGTTCTGCAGGGCGGGTGACAATGAAGTTCCCATGGGGGCCGTAGTAGCCCTCAGCGGCATATCGCTGGGCGGGAAGGCCGCGAGTTACGCGCACATATCCAAGTTCCCGTTCACAGTCTGTTCGGTGATCCTGGATAACTTTTACGAGTTTCTGCAATGAATCCCGGTACTCTCGCTCCTTTTCGATCCGTTCATTTAGAAACTGTTTTTTCACTACCTTGATCCTCCCGTTTTGAGTGATGCCGATCTTTTCCTGCACTTTGCCCAGGTTTTCTGAGATCTCAAGTTCGGGGATAGGATCTAGCTTTTTGTTGCCACCAAGGCGGGGGTCGGCAAGCTCGGTTCGGCATTGCACCAGATCTGATCGCTCCTGCTTGAGCTTGCGTTCGGACTCGTAGTTCATCCATGAGAGGGAGCGAAGCTCATCTTCCACGGCCACAGAGTCCTGGATGATGCCTTCATTATCTTCGTTCAGCCCGATCTCTTTTTCGCCCATCTTGGCTTTCACGTCCAAGGGCTCATCCACAGGCTTGATCTTGTTGGAGGAGCAAGCAGGAAGGGCGGCCAGGAGAATCAGTACTAGTAGAGCGCGTTTCATAAATTCCTCTCTTTCATTTCTCTATTTTACGGCTTGAGTGTGCCTCGAAGGAGGAAAGGTCATTGTTTCCAGTGGGTTAGGCGCAATTTTCCGCACGATATGTGCGGGGAGGTGGGCTTATATTTCTTCTTGGACCAAGAGGCGGGAATTGTTCCACCGCGCAGCTGTGCGGTAGGCTTTTTGTGATGGAACGGAATTTATACAGGCCGCGGATGGCCTTGGCTTGGGAGTGTTTGTTTTCTACTCAGTGCTTGTGGGAAATATAATCGCATCGATGATGGCCGGATTCACCACCGTTACTTTCGCCAATGGTTTCCAGAACTATCGAGAAGACCTGACAGCTACGGCCGTATTAAACGGTGTGACCTGAGCCCTGTTTTTATGGCTAACGCCTGGGCTATGGGCATATTCCTGCAGGCTAGCGGCGGGGAGCAGAGGGAGATTCTCTTTAAGTATGAGAATCCCCTGATTCCGGCGGGAGTTGCATTGACCTCCCTTTGGGCTGCAATGCTTCTCTGGGCTCTCCTCAGAGGCTCAGCGATTGGTCGATCCGGCGTAGGGTCTCATCTACCCCGAGAAGAGGAAGCACAAGCTTAAGCTCAGGCCCATGCTGCTTTCCAGTTACTGAGGCGCGAATGCTCATAAAGAGGGTCTTGCCTTTGATCCCCGTTTTCTCTTTTACCGTGTTCTGGATCGTGGCGAGATCCTGCTCGGAATTTACGCCATTATTTTTCTCCACTTCCTCGCGGAAGCATTTCACCACTTTTTTTGCATCTTCAGTGGCTAGCATGGCTTTGGCATCATTCTCGAAGCCAAACTTCTCAGCATAATAGATCTCCAAGTGTGGGCCGATTTCGTTCAAGGTGCGCAAACCACCGCGTACGGTGGAAAGCACATTCAGGAACCACTCTTCGTCTCTCACATCCGGATCATAGCCGGCCCGCTTCACGAAGGGCTTGATGCGGGCCGCAAGCTCCTTCAGCTCCATGGCCTTGATATATTCGCCATTCATCCAGGAAAGTTTGTCGTCATCGAATACGGCCGGGCTCTTGCTCAGCTTGGTGAGGTCAAAGTTATCGATGATTTCCTGAATCGGGCGAACCTCTTTGCCATCTGGCGGGCTCCAGCCAAGGAGCGCAAGGAAGTTCACCAGAGCTTCTGGCAGATAGCCGTTGTTCAAGTAATCTGTAACAGATGAGGCGCCTTCTCTCTTTGAGAGCTTTTTCTTATCTGTTCCCAGGATCATAGAAATATGAGCGAACTGCGGGACCTGCCAGCCGAAGGCTTCCGAAATCATCACCTGTCGGATCGTGTTTGAGAGGTGGTCTTCGCCCCGGATCACGTGGGAGATCCGCATAAAGTAGTCGTCCACTACCACGGAAAAGTTATAAACGGGCATTCCGTTAGAGCGAAGAACCACGAAGTCGCCCACCATACCTACCTTGAAGTGCACATCACCCCGGAGAAGGTCGTTCACGATATAGTCTTTTTGAGGGGCTTTCATTCGGATGGAGAAGGGAACTCCGTCTGCAGCGCGCTTATCACTTTCTTCCTGGGAAAGGCGCGTGCAGGTGCCGTCGTAGTGGGGAAGCTGGCCAGCGGCTTTAGCTGCTAAAGCCTTGGTTTCTATTTCCTTATCGGTGCAGAAGCAACGATAAGCCTTTCCTTCATGGAAGAGGCGCATGGCAAGGAATTGAAACAGCGGCTGGCGTTCGCTTTGCCGATAGGGGCCATAGTTTCCTCCCTCGTCCACGCCTTCGTCGGGCTTGAGGCCAAGAGAGTGAATATCATGCACTACCATTCGTTCAGATTCCCTGGTGGATCGAACGGTATCGGTATCTTCAATACGAAGAACTAGTTTGCCTTTGGCGTGTTTGGCGTGCAGCCAGTTGAAAAGATGAGTGCGAGCGCCGCCAACATGAAGGTAGCCGGTGGGCGAAGGAGCAAAGCGCACTCTTACCTCCGCGGGATTCGGTCCTGCGGGGGATTTCAAAATTTTTTCTAAGTCGAAGTTGGCCATAGGTGCTTGTGACGCGCGGCGCGAGAGGGCGGGGCGTATTCCTTTGGCCGGAATCTAACTACGTTTTGGTGTGGCTAGCAAGCTTTCAGAAATCAGGCGGAACCAAGAGCTTTCGTGAGCTCGGCTTCCACTTCTGCTTCTGGGATGGCGCCCGACATCGAAATCTCCTTCACAAGGAGGTTTTTGGCGGTGTCGAACATCTTCTTCTCTCCGAAAGAGAGATCTTTGGAGTTTTTAAGCAGATAGAGATTGCGCAGCACTTCCGCGATTTCTTTTACGGAGCCGGTTTTGATTTTCTCCATATATTCGCGATAGCGGCGGTTCCAGGTGGTGCGATCGATTTTTACCTTTTTGTCGCGAAGGATGCCCAACACTTCGTCCACTTCCTGCTTGGAAACGAGTGCCCTCAGGCCCACGCCAGCGGTGTTGTCGGTTGGCACCATGATGGTCATGCCATTTTCGATCACTTGGAGAACGTAAAAGCTCTTCTCTTTTCCCGAAATGAGCTTCTTTTCAATGCGCTTGATTACACCCACCCCGTGGGCTGGGTAAACGGCATTGTCTCCAACTTTGAACATGAAATTTTCCATGCGGTATAAGAGTCCTCTGAAGAAATCACTAACAAGGGTATGGCATTGACCGGGGCTGATACTAACACCTTGCGTTAACGGTGTCAACCTGAAGAGCGAGTTCTTAATCATTTCAGTGGCTTGCGGAGCGCCGCGTTGACGGGTTAGCTTATTACACTACGGCGAAGTTTGGCTTAGAGGCCTTGCGAAGTACGGTGAAAATTCTCTTTGGTTTCGCAGTGTTAGCGGTCGTTTTTGCTTTGGGGGCCGGTGCCCTTTTGGGGAAACTCGGCTATTTTCAGCCTTTGGGTGCCCCGATCAGTTATACGGTGCAAAAAGGGGAAAATTTCGCGGGCATCGCGAGAAAGCTCCAAAGTGAGGGCGTGATCTCAGACGCCAGGGCTTTCCGCTGGTACGTGAATTTTTTGGCTCCTCGCAAGCGTCTTCAACGAGGTGAGTTTTCACTCTATCAAAACATGCCTGTGCCAGAGGTGGTGAGGGCGCTCACCGAAGGCAAGCCGATTGAGCATAAATTTACCATTCCTGAAGGCTACAACATCTTCCAGATCGGTGAGGACCTGGAGGCCAAGGGGTTTGCCACAAAGGCTGACTTTTTGGCCGCTGCGAGGTCCCCGGAGCTGATTCGACAGATTCCAGGAGTGGAAAGTCTTTCCAGGGTGCCGGTGAGTGTTGAAGGTTATATCTACCCAGACACTTATCTTCTTCAAAAAGTATTCAATGCTAAAGAGATCGCGCAGATCATGCTGGGGCACTTTAGAGAGGTTTATAAGTCTCTCGAGCCTCAGCTGAAGGATAATCCAATTGTTCGGGAGTTCCGATTCCATCCTCATCAGGTGGTAACATTGGCGAGCATTGTTGAAAAAGAAACCGGAGCAGGAGAAGAGCGGCCTCTGGTTGCTTCGGTTTTCGTGAACCGGCTTAGGAAGCGAATGCGTTTGCAAACCGATCCAACGATTATCTATGGGATATATCTGGAACGGGGCACTTGGGATGGAAACATCCGCAGGCGAGATCTAGATGGCACGCACGAATATAACTCTTATCAGCATGACGGTCTGCCTCCCGGACCTATCGCCAATCCAGGGGCTTCCGCGATCAAGGCTGTTCTGAATCCGGCTGAGTCCGAATTTTTGTATTTTGTCTCCAAAGGAGACGGAACCCATACTTTTTCCAAGGACTATGGAAATCACGCCAGGGCGGTGAGGGAATCGATCAAGCCCGGAGCGAAGCAGGGCAAAAGCTGGAGAAATCTGGCGCCGGAAAAACGCGCCAAGTAGTTGAATAATGTAAACTTATTTCGCTAATTTTCCTTAGGCCTTTCACCGATAGGAGTTTGAGGAATTATGCGTAGTCTCTTCTTACTATTGTTGATGCCGGTAATCGCTGCTCATGGGGCAGAGATTCCAATTCATGTGCAATATGCGCGAACCGGGGGCGAAACCTTCGAAGAGGCCGAAGAGCTTGGCCAGAAGGAAATCGAAAACGGAAACCCTTGCGTGACGAAGATGAAGCGCGAATTGAACGAGCTGGCGCAAAGTGATGCTCTTAGAATGGCAGCAAATTCGTATATATCGAAGACAGATGAAGCGGATCAAATCGGCCCTCATCTAGTTTTGCGCTATTTGAATGAGTCGATCGAGCTCAGATTTGAAACCAGAAAGCCGGCCAGGATCGAGGATGGAAAAGAGAAAAGCCCGGAGCGGGTTGTTTTAAGAAAGTCAGTTTATCTTACAAAGAAGAGTGGCAGCTGGAAGCAGAGGATGGATGATGGTCAGTGCCGAGTGACGGACAGATCATTCAAAGCACTTCTCGATGTGCTCAAGGAGTCGGAGCTGTTACAGGCTTGTAAGAACAGAAAAGTACGGCTGCTCGAAGTTTCGGCTAAAGTGAG
This sequence comes from uncultured Bdellovibrionales bacterium, assembly GCA_964612065.1. Lineage (GTDB taxonomy): Bacteria > Bdellovibrionota > UBA1018 > CAIPTA01 > CAIPTA01 > JAKFYM01. Next base: position 26,949 of record CAZTCD010000050.1, read on the forward strand.
CCACTATATTCACAGTTATATGCCCGTGAGTTGGATTGAAGAAGCTCGAAAAAAGCTGGCCGAACAGAGATATGATATAACTGGTGTGCTCCGCCAGGATAACTCCATTTACCGTGAAGGAAACGAGTCTTATCGTGAGTGTTCTAAAGGATTGAGGCTGCTGGAAGAGGAAGCCGCGGCTTCAGTGCGAGTTTTGAATGAAGTGAAGGCAGCAAAGCGAAGCACTGATCTTCCTATTCATGCCATCGAAGAGCTGGAGCGAACCCTTACGAATTCAGCCCAGTGATAGTACCAGTGATCATAAATGGTTCTTAAACCAGGCCAAAGATTCGGATACAAGGCGAGGACGGCATTCCGGCTCTTTTTCCAGCTCATGATAGCATCCGGGAAACTCTATTACTTTGTGGCGTTGGCTGCCAAACGCGCTGAAAGCGAATCGCCGAGCATCAGATAAGTTTGTGACCCGCTCCTCACCTGCAAGCATCATCAAAGTAGGGGGGGAGGAGATCAATCGTTCAGCGCTGGCGCGGGTAGCCGCCACGGCACTTCTCATAGACTCAAACCATCGAGGGGTTGTGACTCTCTTGATAAGAGGATCTTTCATCCTTCTGAGAAGGTAAGCTTGGTCATGGGAAAGGCCGTCCGGAGCTATGCCATGAGGAACCGGAAGCGTAGGCACCAGTTTCGCCAAAAAGGGAGAAAGTGAGGCAAGAAATTTTTGATGGCCCTTTAGTTCGGGAAAACCCAAAAGCGGGCTGGAAAATGCTGCAGCCTTCGGAACAGCGGGAAGCTTTCCTCTGAGTAGAAGTTGAAGGCCAACGAGGCCGCCCATACTATGGCCCCAGAGAAAGAGTGGGCGATACGGCAGTATCTGAGGAAACACAACAGAAAGAAAATGTTCGATATCCTCCACATAAATATTTGGTCCATCTACATGCCCGGTAGGGCCTTCAGAAAGCCCATGGCCTCTGAAGTCTATGGCGATCACGGCCAACTGGTTTTGCACAAAATCGCGAACCAAGCGGGCGTAGTTTCCAGAATGCTCAGAATATCCATGAAGAAGAATCACGGTACCTGCCGCATGTCCAGGTACCCAAGCCTGCCCGAATAGAGTTACTCGATGGCGAGAACCGGGGCTTTCCATGCGACAGAATCCGTATCGGGCTTCCGAGGGAGAAGGAAAGTCATAGGAGCGCAGATATTCAGCTACCGCCGGATCTCGATCGGCAAGGCTACCTGGATCTGACAACTGAAAATTGGTCATGATCTGACGATCCGGCCAACCAGATCGTAAGGGAGAGCTTCGGTGATTTCAACCTTCACATACTCCCCAGGAACAGCATCACCATCATTAATGAGCACTACGCCGTCGATTTCCTGGGCTTGTCCATACCAGCGGCCTTGAAGCAAGAGATCGCTCTCGTTGGATGCGCCTTCTACAAGAACATCGATTTCTTTTCCCACAAGGCTCAAATTATTTTCTTGAGAGATCTTTTGCTGAATCTCCATTAGTTCATTATGGCGCTTCTGAATGGTCTCTTCAGGCACCTGCCCGATCTTTTCGGCCAGTCGAAAGGAAGGAGTATCTTCTTCCAAGGAATACTTAAATACGCCCACGTGTTCCAAACGCAGGTCTTCCAGCATTTTCTTTACGTTCTGATAGCTTTCTTCTGACTCGCCAGGGTGGCCTACGATTATGTTAGTGCGGAAAACCAAACCTGGGATGCGTTCACGCATTTTGCGGACGAGCGAGTGAATCTGGGCGCTGGTGATTCGCCTGTTCATCAATTTTAGAACTTTATCATCGCCATGCTGCAACGGCATATCGATGTACTTGGCGATTTTAGGCTCGGTTGCAATCAGCTCAATCACTTCATCGGTGAAATTATCCGGATAGGCGTAATGGAGGCGAATCCACCGCAACTTTTCAATCTTCACCAGCTCGCGAAGAAGCATCGCAAGGTTTTCTTTGAAATCGCTCTCAATTCCAAAATGAGTAAGATCTTGAGCCACCAGGTTCAGCTCAGTAACGCCACCGAGCGCCAGGCGTTTGGCTTCTTGCACCAGCGATTGCACGGTTCGGGATCGAACTTCATGGCCTCTGAGCTTGGGGATAATGCAAAAAGAGCAATTCCTTACGCAACCTTCCGATATCTTGAGAAACGCGGAGTGGCTGGCACCGGTATTAATGCGAGGATGCTCTTCGGTATGAATGAATTTAGGAATATCCACGAAGCTTTTCTGACGAAGCTTCCCCAGGGCTTTTTTCTGCAGCAGCTCCACTACCCGGTGGTATTCGCCGGTGCCGATAAAGAGGTCTACTTCCGGCATATCCTTTTCGAGATCTTTGGAATACCGCTGAGCCATGCATCCAGAAACCACGAGATTTTTCAGCTGGCCGCTTTCTTTCAGGTCAGCCATTTCCAGAATTGTATCGATCGATTCCTGCTTCGCGGAATCGATAAAGGAGCAGGTGTTCACGATCACGGTATCTGCCGTGGCCGGATCTTCCGTAATGGTGAATTTATTGCTTTTCAAGAGACCAAGCATCACCTGGCTGTCCACAAGGTTTTTGGGGCAACCGAGCGAAACGAAATAAACTGAAGAGGGCTGCTCAACAGTTTCTTTCATGTCTTTTTCTTTAGTGGTGATGCGATTGGAGGACATCAGCTTCTCGCGTTGGTGAACTGAACGTCTACATTCAGAGAAGCGCCTTTCAAAGTGCGCATGGTGGCTTGCAGGTCGTCAATGCTTTTTGAAGTTACGCGAACCTGATCGTCCATAATCTGGGCTTGAACCTTAAGTTTGCTCTGTTTGATAACTTCCGTGATCTGCTTGGCAGCATCTTTATCCAAGCCCTGTTGCACAGTGATCACCTGGCGAACTTGCCCGCCAGTGGCTTGCTCGATCGTGCCATATTTCATGTTTTTCAGCGGGATCTGGCGCTTCACCATTTTGCTTTGGAGAATGTCAGTGGCAGCGGAAAGTTTATAATCATCGTCGGCCACGATTACGATTTCCTTCTCTTTCGTGCGCCACTCCAACGTGGTTTTGGAGTTTTTGAAATCGTATCGCTGAGAAATTTCCTTCATCGTTTGATTTACTGCGTTATCAATTTCTTGCAGTTCTACCTGCGAGACGACATCAAAGGACGGCATCCGGGATCTCCTCAAACAATCTCGTTCCAAAGGGAACGGTAAATTAGGGTTTAGTTCGTAAGGACTTCGGTATCGGCCGGGGGCTTAAACTCGAAGAGTGCAGGCG
>CAZTCD010000051.1:0-29068 GCA_964612065.1 uncultured Bdellovibrionales bacterium
GATATGATTTCGGTAGACGCGCCCCTTACTTTTCCTCCCTGCCTGGTTTGCCAGGAGAAGGCGTGCCCCGGCATCGCTGCCTGCCCCCAGGAAAGCGTGAAGTGGATGCGCGAGGAGTGCGAGAGGCAGCGCTGGAGCAAGGCAAAGTTTCCGCCCCCCTATACCCACCGGCCGGTGGATCTGCTGATGCGTGGCCGCTGGCAGGAAGAGGCGCCTATCCCTCTTCCCTCCGACGAAGCGTTCGGCGCTTCGCGCGCTCCCCTCGGGGCCAGAATTTCCTATTTGCGCCGGCACTTTCACTGTAAAAATCTGCTCGAAGCGAATCCCCGCTTTGCCCTGGCTGGCCTGGCCGATTGGTTCGGAATCTCCCTTCGTGAGCTGCGCCGCTGCCGGGATATGGAGTTTGGGGCGGAAAACCGTTTTCTCATTCTCAATAAGCTTGGCGAGCGATCGCAGATTCCAGGCCTTCCGCATACCTTTCTCTATATGACCGATGTGGTGAATCTCTCGAAGGATCTCTCCGGCTTCGATGCATTGCTGTGCGCGCTGATGGGCCTTTATTCTCACCTGGATCTGCTGGAACCGAGCGAATTGCCGCCGGAATGGGGCAGCCTCGCCCGCCCGCGAAGCGTGCAGTCGCTCCGCGGTGCCAAGCGCGACAGCTGGAGCGATACATGATTCGTTTTCTTCTCCTGGCTTTGATCCTTCTTCCGGCCTGCAGCGGAGGGAGCTCCCGGCCGTTGCAGTTCAATCTGGGATCGGAAGCCGTGCAGCTGGATTGGAACCGTAGCCTTGACGCCGGTTCCATGGTGCTGCTCGATAATGTCATGGAAGGCCTCACCAGCTATTCTGAATCCTTGCATGGGCACGGAGCTGATCTTCTTCGGCCGATGCCGGGCCTGGCGGCTTCATGGTCGGTGTCGGAGGAGGGGAGAGTATACCGCTTCCATCTCCGCCCCGACGTGTATTGGAGTGATGGCGTGCCTCTCTCGGCCCGCCATTTCGTGGATTCCTGGGAGCGATTGCTGAACCCGCTCACGGGTAGCGCCAACTCATACCAATTGCTCGATCTGATGAACGCCCAGGCCTATCTCCAGGGCAAATTGAAAGATTTCAAAAGCGTGGGAGTGAAAGCGCTCGACGAGCAAACCCTCGAAGTTCGCCTCCGCCGCCCTGTTCCTTATTTCCTCCATCTCGTGGCATCTGCCTCCACCTTTCCGGTGCGAAAGGACCTGATTGACCATTACGGCGATCAATGGACAGAGCCCGGTAAACTCGTAACGCTCGGGCCCTATCTGATTTCGGAGTGGATTCAGGGCGATCGCATCGTGCTGCAGGCCAATCCCGGTTATCATGGCCTGCACCCGAAGATCTCTACCGTGATCTGCCGCCTCGTGACCGAGCCGCTCACCGCGTACGCGATGTATGAGAATGGGGAGCTCGATATCCTGCCGCGTGATCTTCCTCCCACCTTTGCCCGCCGGCTACAAACGCATCAGGACTATCGCTCCGGCCCCAAGCTGCAGATTCATTATCTTCTCTTCAATGTTCACCGAGCTCCCTTTAACAAAAAGGAAGCCCGCCGCGCTTTTATTGAAGCGATGAACCGGGCGCAGCTGGCCTCCTATTTCGAAGGGGCGCAAAGCCCGTTTTCAGCCTGGATCCCTCCCGGGCTTTTGGGGCACAGCCGGGATGCCGGAGTGGGCGCGGTAGGCAAGCCGAGTTCACTTCTCGCCGGAAAAACAATTTCGGTGCGCTTCGGCGGATCCGACACCTGGAACCTCGTGTTCCAGAACGTTCAGCGGGAGCTGCAGGATAAACTGCAGGCGAAGGCCAAGATCGAGCAGCTGGATTCCCGGGAATACGCCAAACTGCTCGTGCAACTCGCTTCCAGCCTCACCCGCCCCAAGGCCGAAATGATCCCCCATATCTTGTCGCTTGGATGGGTGGCTGATTATCCGGATCCTCACTCCTTCATGAACGTATTCACCTCTGCAAGCGAGAACAACTATATGGGATGGCGCAATGCCGTTTACGACGAGCTGGTAGAGAAAGCGGTTTCCACCTCCGACGAAAGCCAAAGGAGGCGCTACTATCTGGAGGCGCAGAGCATTCTCCTCGAAGACGAAGTGGCCCTGATGCCTCTCTTTCTCAGCTCCCATCAGGCTTTGGTGCGAAGCGAACTGCTCGGTGTGAACCTGAATCTGCTCGATAAATGGCATTTTCACCGTATGGAGTTCCAGGAGAGTGGCTGGAGAGGGTTCAGCCGCGGCATGTTGAGACGCCTTAAGGCTGGTACACCGGGCTCATCCTAGGTATAAAAAAAGCGGATGCTGATTTTCCTTATCAGGCGAATGCTCACGATTGTGGCCACCCTTTGGGTGCTGGCCACGCTTACGTTTTTTCTTCTACGCATCGTGCCGGGCGGTCCTTTTGATTCAGATAAGGCTCTTCCTCCCGAGATCAAGGCCAATGTGGAAGCCAAGTTCGGCTTAGATCAACCATTGATGGTGCAATATATGCGCTATCTGAAAGGGCTCGTTACTTTGGAGTTCGGCCCGAGCTTCAAATACGAAGGCAGAACCGTAACGGAAATCATCGCCGATACTCTGCCTACTTCCGTGGAGCTCGGCTGCTATTCGCTTCTGCTTTCTGTTCTGATCGGGCTGCCCTTGGGAATCCTTTCCGCCTACAAGCAGAACACCTGGCTGGATTTTTCCGCCATGTTTATGGCTGTGGCGGGGATCAGCCTTCCTTCCTATTTCGTGGGCGCGATACTGATCTATATTTTCGCGCTTCAGCTGCACTGGCTACCGCCCGCCCTCTGGGACGATTGGCTTTCCAAAATCCTTCCCACCATCACCCTGGGTACCCGCCCTGCCTCCTTGATTGCCCGCCTCACCCGGGCTGCATTGCTGGAAAGCATCCGGTCCGACTATGTGCGCACCGCCCGAGCCAAAGGCCTGAGCGAAGGGACTGTGATTTTGAAGCACGCCTTGCGCAATTCCCTGATCCCGGTGGTAACGCTTCTGGGCCCGCTGGCTGCCTTCGTGCTCACCGGAACTTTCGTGATCGAATATATTTTTGCGATTCCGGGCATGGGTAAATACTTCATCGATGCGGTAACCAACCGGGATTATCCGCTCATCATGGGGGTAACCATGGTTTTCGGCTTCACCCTGGTGATCGCGAATCTGGTGGTAGACATCTGCTACGCCCTGATTGATCCGAGGATCCGCATCTCATGAGTGGCGAATCTACGGCTCAGGTAAGAGGATTGTGGGGAGAGGCCTGGAAGCGGCTCAAGCGCCATCGCATGGCAATGGTGAGCTTGGCTTTCCTGGCCTTTCTCTCCTTGGTGGCGATCCTGGCTCCCTTCGTAACGAAGTTCACCTATTACGAGCAAACCGCCGAGCATGCCCTGCAGTTTCCCTCCGCCACCTACTGGTTCGGCACGGATTCCCTGGGCCGGGATCTCTTTTCGCGCATCGTGTACGGCGCGCGAATCTCTCTTGCCGTGGGCTTTTTCACGGCGGTGTTTTCCATCGTAATTGGAACCATCTACGGTTCGGTATCGGGCTTTGCCGGCGGCAAGATCGACACCGTTCTCATGCGGGCGGCGGATGTGCTGAATGCCTTGCCTTCGATCCTGGTCACGGTGCTGATCATGCTGGTGGTGGGCCGAGGGCCAGTGGGGATCTTCCTCGCTCTCGGAATCGTGGGTTGGATCGGCAATGCGCGCCTCGTGCGCGGGCAGGTGCTGCAGGCCAAAGAGATGACCTATGTGGAAGCCGCCCGGGCCATCGGAGTAAGCCGAACGCGGATTCTTTTTTCGCACATCCTTCCCAATATCATGGGCCCCGTGATCGTGAACCTTACCTTCGATATTCCGCAGAATATCCTGGCCGAAAGCTTTCTCTCCTTCGTGGGTCTTGGTCTTGAGCCTCCTTATGCCTCCTGGGGCACCCTCGCCAACGAAGGCTGGCGCGCCTATCGCACCTATCCCTACCTGATCATCTTTCCCGGCGTGGCTCTTTTCCTTACCATCCTCGCCTTCAACTTCCTGGGAGACGGGCTTCGCGATGCCCTGGATCCCCAGAGCACCAAGACCCGCGAATGAAGGTTCTTCTCACCGGAGCGAGTGGATATGTGGGGCAGAAGCTGGGCCTGGCCCTGGTGAACGCCGGCCACCAGGTGGTGGCGGTGGTTCGGAATCCTTCCCGTGCGCGATTGGACTACTCGGCTGAGATCTGCGATTGGGAATCCCTTGAAGGGAATATGCTGGGAATCGAGGCGATCATTCACCTGGCGGGAGAGTCGGTGGCGGAGCGCTGGACCCCCGAGCATAAGCGGAAAATTCTCTCCTCCAGGATCGATACCGCTGCGCGATTGAGGAAGGCCTTGCAGTCGAGCCCCGGCTCCCGGCCTTTGGTGTTTCTCTCGGCCTCGGGCGTGGGTTTTTATGGGAATAAAGGCGATGCCTTGCTGAAAGAGGATCTGCTGCCGGGAAGCGATTTTCTGGCGGAGGTTTGCGTGAGCTGGGAAAAGGTGGCGCAGGCTTTTGCTCCTTTGGTGGGCCGGGTGGCCATTTTCCGCATCGGGATGGTGCTGGGAAAGGGGGGCGGGGCCCTTGCCAAAATGCTTCCTCCCTTTCGCCTGGGCCTGGGCGGGCGCCTTGGAAACGGTGAGCAATGGATGTCGTGGATTCAGATGCAGGATCTGGTGAATCTGTTTTTGTTCGCGCTGGAGCAGCCATCTATGAAAGGTGTTTATAATGCCGTGGCTCCGGGGCCTGTGAAAAACAAGGATTTCACCTCCACTTTGGCCGAGCTGCTGCATCGCCCGGCGAAACTTCCTGCTCCGGCCTTTGCCCTGAAGCTGGCGCTCGGAGAGATGAGCGAGATGCTGCTTGGGTCGCAGAAGGCTTCCGCGGAAAGGCTTCTTGCCTCCGGCTTCGTGTTTCGGTACCCGGGCCTCAAAGAAGCGCTCCAGGCTTCGGTCTAGGGGCCTAAGCCTCCGAAACCATACAGAATTTATTTCTACTACCCAAGAAATGTTTACCACTTGCCTTTTGCCGCAGCGGGACGGAAGATTTCCTTCGATGACGATGCAAATCCGAAATTTCGAAGCCTTCAAGGTGCCGGTGCCGGCCAACTACCGTTCGCTTGCGATCGATCCCTCTTTGCCGCTCGATGTGGAGATCGGCTGCGGCGTGGGATTTCATCCTTTGCGATACGCGGAGGCCCATCCCGATCGGCAATTGGTGGCCTTTGAGCGCACCAGCGAGAAATTCGAAAAATTCATGGGGCGTGTGCGCAACCATCCGGAGCTTCCGAATCTTTTTCCCGTTCATGGCGATGCCATCCAGTGGATCACACATGCGTTCGCCCCGGAATCCGTGGAGCGCTATTTCCTGCTCTATCCGAATCCCTATCCGAAAGAGTCGCAGCGGAACCTGCGCTTCCATCTGATGCCTTTTTTCGGCCGCCTTCGCGATACTTTGAAGAGAGGCGGTTCCATCACCATCGCCACCAATGAAGAGTTCTATGCCAGCGAGGCGAAAGAGGTGATGCGGGAACAGTGGGGGATGAAGCTTGTGGATTGCCGCTTGCTGCCGGCCGATTTCAAGCCGCGCACCCATTTTGAGAAGAAATACCTGGCCCGGGGCGATCGCTGCTGGAATATGGTGTGGACCAAATCGAGCAGGGCTCCTGAATTTCTCGAAGAGCCAGATTTCTTTTCCTGATCTTTGATTCCTGCAAAAGAAAAAGCCTGGGAGCATGAATGCCGCCCAGGCTTTGTTGTTTTCAGCGGGGTCGGCTACGCGATCGTAACCTCTTTGCAGAGGTAAACGTCCTGGATGGCATTCAAGAGTGCCACGCCGTCTTTCATGGGCTTCTGGAAAGCCTTGCGGCCCGAGATCAGGCCCATGCCGCCTGCGCGCTTGTTCACCACGGAAGTCATGATGGCTTCTTCCAAATCGTTGGAGCCGGAAGCGCCACCGGAATTGATCAGGCCGATGCGGCCCGAATAACCGTTGAGCACTTGGTAGCGGGTGAGGTCGATCGGGTGATCGCTCGAAAGCTGGGTGTACATTTTTTCATCGAGCTTGCCGTAGCTCGAGCCGCCCATATTGAGGGCCTTATAGCCTCCGTTTAGGGTGGGGAGCTTCTGCTTTACGATATCGGCCTGGATGGTGGCGCCGAGATGGTTGGCCTGGCCGGTGAGGTCGGCAGCGGTATGATAATCCTTGCCGTCCTTCTTGAAGGCGTTGTTGCGGGTATAGCACCAGAGCACAGTGGCCATTCCCATTTCGTGGGCCATTTCGAAAGCCTGGCTCACTTCCACGATCTGTTTGCTGGCTCCGTCAGAGCCGAAATAGATCGTGGCGCCCACCGCAGCGGCTCCGAGATTCCAGGCCTCTTTGATGGTGCCATACATGATCTGCTCGGCTTTGTTCGGATAGGTGAGGAGCTCGTTGTGGTTGATCTTCACCATGAAGGGAATCTTGTGTGCGTATTTGCGGGAAAGGATGCCGAGGTTTCCGAATGTGGTGGCTACGGCATTGCAGCCGCCCTCGATCGCGAGCTTCACGATATTTTCGGGATCGAAGTAGCAGGGGTTTGGCGCGAACGAAGCGCCGGCACTGTGCTCGATGCCTTGGTCTACGGGAAGGATCGAAAGATAGCCGGTATTGGCGAGGCGGCCGGTGCCGTACATGGCCTGCAGGGAACGAAGCACCTGGGGGTTACGGTCGGAATCCTTGAAAATACGATCCACGAAATCAGGGCCGGGTAGGTGAAGGGTTTCCTTGGCTACCTTGGGGTTCTTGAAGCCGAGAAGGGTGTCTGCGTCTTTACCTAAGAGTTCCTGGATCTTGCCGTAGTTAAGCACTGTAGAGTCTCCTGATTCGAAGGATATTTTGCTATCCCTACCATGATTCCACTTTTCTGTCCCTTGGTGCGCACGGCGTTAATCTGTCAATTGCGGCAGTGGCGGCCTTTTCCCGGAGAGGATAGGATCTCTGCCAGTGGGCCAAGATGGAGGCATCCGAAGGGAGCTTCGATTTTGGCTTTTCTTTTTTGGGTTCTTGCGAGTTTGTTTCCCGGCCTTGGTTACTCGTCTATAACGGAGAGCCCAGGCCTAGAGAATGGGCGTGCGCGTTTGCATTCTCTTTTTCATTTGCGTGAGCTTGCTGTGGAGCCCATTGCCTTTCACCACCGGGTGGCAATCCATCGCCTGGAATTGCGGTTGGAACAGCTTCAGAAGGAGCGTTCCTCGTGTTCTGATTTCGATTGCGCCCGCCAAAGCGCTCATCACATCCAAGTGGCAAAAGCGGATCTCGATATTGCAAACCTGGCCCGACAGGAAGCTATCGCGAAGGCGGATCTGCCCTATGAGCAGGCGGGGAGGGATATCATGCTGGACGTGTATCTTCGCGTGCTTCAGGAAAATCTGGGTAAAGATCCTCGAGTAAAACATCTTTCGATGCAGCCAATGGGGGATTGTGGGGAGATTAAGTTAAAAGAGCGCATCTTCCATCCTTTGCCGGATCCCTTCGTGTGCCGGGAGGTGGAGCTTGAATTCGAGCTGGGAAACAAATTTCACCGACTGAGCCTGGCGGTGGGCACAGTGCGGAAACATTTTGATTGGGATGGGCACTACCATCCGGTTTTTTCGTCGCTAGGCCTGAGGGAGCTGCAGAGCTTTCTCGCGAATCCGGTAGTGCTGAAGCGTGAGGCTTCGCTGGAAAGGCTTTTTGAAGCCGGCGGGAGAGGAGTCAGTTTTTACCGAGGAGGCCGCTATATGCTGGGGAGCACTTCGGCCGTGGGCGTCGTTCTTTTGGCCGCCGACTATCGTTAACAAATGGGCTACAACGCGGATCAGGCGCGAACTTCCGAATAGTGGTAGGCGGGCGTTTCGTAGGGGTGCGCCTTTTTCAAGGCCTGGATCACGGCTTCGATCTGCCCGTTTTCCACCACGAGCTCGAGCTTCCACTCGTCCACCTGTTCCACCGCTCCTACCTTGCCGAGAGCAGGGTTGGCGCCTTCGAGGGGGCGGAACTGCCCCACGCCTTTGGTTTGCCAGCAGCAGGAGTCGTAGTTTCCGATGCGGCCCGCTCCGGCGGCAAAGAGCGCGGCCTTCACCTGGTCCAAGGCATTCTCAGGAACGTATACCACCAAGGCAATCATCAGCGGATCCAGCGGCGCTTAGGGGCGCAGGGTATTGCCGCCGAGAGATTTGTCGTCTTCCAGCTGGGCGCTGTGGGTGTTTTTCCAATGCGTAACGAACGCACTCCAGAGAGTGGGCTCGTTCGCCTCATGATAAAGCGAATCGGCGGGCAGGGCCTTCTTCAGCTTGCGGTGAGCGATTCCCATATTGTGGTAAGGCATATTCGCGAACACGTGGTGAAGGGCGTGGTAGCGAAGGCCCACGGGAGCTACCAATTCCATCAAGAGGCCAGGGCCTTCCACGTTTACGGAATCGAGGTATTGCTCCGTGAAGCTCACTTCTTTTTCGCTGCGGTTCTTGTAGCGATGGGCCACCAAGGTGCGAACGGAGTTCACAAAGGCCACGGAAACCATCATCAGATACCAGTGGCGAAGCGTGCCGAGCCCGAGCACTCCGGTGCTGAAGAGAACAAAGCATACCAGAACGAAGGTGAAGCCGAGCGCTTCCAGCACATACCAATTCCGGAGGTCCACTCCTCCGGTGGGCACTTTTCTGGCGGTGTCCATGCGGATCGCAAGGGAGGAAGTATGGCTCATTACGAAGGCGCGGAAGCGGGGGTGAAGGAGGGAAAGAGGAGCCAGGATACCGAAGCGGAACACCACCAGGAAGGGCAGAAGAATCGATTGGCCCAGGTAAATCACTGAGCGCCAGATCGGAGACGCGCCGAAGGGAAGGTATTCCCCGTCTTCATGGGTGGCGTAGGTGGCTTTGCGGTGGTGGTCGAGATGCACTCCCCGGTACATGAAGCTGGGAAGCAGCATCGGGATACCGAACAGGAAGTTCCAGGCCACGGAAAATCCGGGAAGATCCCTGCGCTCCTGGTGCGTAAGCTCGTGAATGAAAAGGATGCCACGATAGGCGGCAAAAACAGAAACAGTGAAGAAGAACAACTCCGCGAGGGAGAGCGCGGGCGCGAGCTCCGTGGCCAGAAAGGCTCCGTAGGCCACGAGGGCCGTGAGCAGCATATCGGCCCAATAAATCCACGGGTTTGGCGCGAAGCAATCGTAGCCGTCCGTAACGATCTTTTTCATTTCTGCCAGCGGGAGCGCGCCTAAGCGGGCCTGCGGTTTCGCCTTGATTTCCATGGTTTACTCCTAACATAGGTCATGCGTCATCGCCAGTGTTCTGGTAGGATCCCGTCATGGCGAAAGACGTCTTCCTCTTTAATACCCTCACCCGCAAGAAAGAAAAGTTCGTACCCCTTCGGGAGAAGGAGGCTAGCCTTTATACCTGCGGCCCCACTGTCTATCACTACGCACATATTGGCAATTTGCGTACCTATGTGTTCGAGGATCTCCTCGTGCGGGCTTTGAATAGAGCCGGCTATAAAGTGAGCCATGTGATGAACATCACCGATGTGGGACATTTAGTCTCTGACGGCGACGACGGCGAAGACAAGATGGAGGTAGGGGCCCGGAAGGCGGGGAAGACGATCTGGGAGATCGCGGACTACTACACCAAGGTGTTCTTCCAGGACCTGGAAAAGCTCCACTGCCTCCGCCCGCAGATCATTCCGAAAGCCACGGATCATGTGCCTGAAATGATCGAGCTGATCCAGAAGCTCGAGGAAAAAGGGATCGCCTATAAGACCTCGGACGGGATGTATTACGATACCTCCAAATTCCCCCGCTATGCGGAGTTCGGCCGGCTCGATGTGGAAAATCTCGAGGCTGGCAAAAGAGTGGCGATGGGGGAGAAGAGAAATCCCACCGATTTCGCCCTTTGGAAGTTTCTGCCGAAAGATAAAAAACGCCAACAGGAGTGGGATTCCCCCTGGGGCCGCGGCTTTCCCGGCTGGCATATCGAGTGCTCCGCCATGGCCATGAAATACCTCGGCGAAACCTTCGATCTTCATTGCGGTGGTATTGATCACGTAACCGTGCATCACACCAATGAAATCGCCCAGAGCGAGGCGGCCACCGGCAAGCGTTTCGTGAACTACTGGCTGCACGGGGAATTCCTCAACGAGGACTCGGGCAAGATGAGCAAGAGCAAGGGGGAAACCCTGACTCTCTCCGTGCTTGAACGCGATGGTTTCACCGCGGTGGAATACCGCTTCCTGCTTCTGCAAACCCACTATCGAAGCTCTATAAAATTTAGTTATGATTCGCTCCGGGCCGCTCAGGCGGGATTGCGGGGTCTCGTGGATCGGCTCAAGGAGTGGAAGCACGAGGCGCCTGCGGCCTCTTACTCTGTTGCCGGACAAAAACACCTCGCGGAATTCGACCGTGCCGTGTTCGATGACCTGAATATGCCGCAGGCTCTGGCCGCAATGTTCAGCATGATGAAAGACAGCGAGCTTTCTCCTGCGGAAAAAAAGGCGTTGGCGCTCAATTACGATGGCATTTTTGGCCTCGGGCTTGAGCAGCTGATATCCAGCGAAGAGGCTGCCCTGCCGGAACAGGTGCAGGCCCTGGTTTCGGCACGGGATGAAGCCCGCAAGAACAAGCAGTGGGCTGAGAGCGATCGCTTGAGGGCGGAGCTGGTAGGATTGGGCTGGGCCGTGGAAGATTCGCCCAAAGGCACCAAGGTGAAGAAGCAATAGGCTCAATGGTATAAGTCATTGAAATTATTGATATAAAATCAGGTCCCAGGTTCAATTTCGAAGCAGATTCCGTCGATAAGAGGAGGCTGGGGGGGTCTTGCTTCTTCTTCTTTTCTCTCTGCTGTCGTCTTTGCCGCTTACGGCTTCAAGCCTCGCCTACGATTATTCCGGCTGTGGGAACCGCGATGTGGGATCCGCTGATTGCCTCAACAGAAAAGAGCGGGAGCGGATCGAGAACCTGGAGAAGAAAGCAAAGAAACATGTGAAGCGCCTCGTTGCCGATGCTCAGAGGGGTGCTCTTGAAAAGAAGAAAAGGAACGAGGTTTCTATAGGCGGCAAAGGGAGTTCGGGAGGCGGAGGTAGCCGCTCCGGAAGCCAGCCTGTAACAGATCCCCCCATACAAGCCGACGCCGATCCGGCACAGGCTCCCGCATCGCCCCCGGAGCGCGGCTATGAGAGAGCTGTGGATCTCCATGAAAAAGCGGGAGAAACTTCCCTGGAGAAAGCCAAAGAGGCCGAAACTCTCGCTACGGAAAGCAAGTATACCGCAGGCTACGAGCGGCAATTGGCGGAAGCGCTCGCTCTCTCTTACGATCAGCTCCGGGCTTATGTTGCATCCAGGGAAAACAGCCCTGATCTGGCTCTTCGATCGGAAGCGGCGGCGGCTTATCGCCAGCAAGCAAGTATTCCGGAGCGCTTTCGTGATTCGAGCGGAGCGATGGGAATTCAAACCAATCAGGACCTGGGAACCAGGGCGCCGGAAATGGTGGAATTGCTCAGAGTGGATTCCGAGGATCAGGACCGGGAAGCGAAGCGGTATGAGGTGGAGGCCGCTCAGGCCCGGCAAGCGGCGCAGCAGTTCGCGGCCTTCAAGAACACCAGTTCCGGTCGCATTGAAGGAATGAACTCCATCGTCCCTGTAGCTTCCTCGAACGCTTTCAGCGCCATCAGCTCTGAACAAGGAACTATGGCACAGGGCTCTCGCCGCGGACGTTCTCTCAACGCCGATAGCGATATCACAAAATCCACGTCAGCAGAGCTTGAGAGCGGCAGGGCCTCAAAACTGAGAGGCAGGAAACTGGCTTCGGTGGATGGCTCGGGCCTGGCGGCGGGGAAGGGATCGGCAAAAGTAGAATCCCTGCGTGAGGCCCTTCGCCGAAAGTTGATGGCGGAAAAAGAAAAGAACGCGAAGGGGAAAGGCCAGGCCGGCGGAGAAGACCAGGCGGAGCCTCCCAAGAGCGGGTTCGATGGTTTCTTCGGAAAGAACAGCGAGCCGCTCATCGGGGGCGGTAGCGATTCTTCGGATCAGCCAGGATTCTTTCTTTCCGGCCCTGAAACGGACAGGGTGGTTTCAGGCTTGTTGGGCACCGTAGGAGCAGATGGTGCCAATGCCGAAGCGGAATTCGGCGATTCTTCGGTGAATATCTTCCACCGGATGAGCGCTTACTTGCGAAAATGCCAGGAAGAGGAAAAAGTGGCGCTTCGCTGATCAGGCCAGTTTTTCCAGCAGTGCCTTTATTTCGGGCAAGGTTAGCGTACTTGCTTCCGGGCAAAGGCCCAAAGCCGCCCGGGGCATCTCGGGAGTGGCGGCGGTATCCGGATTTTGAATCACACCCACTCCTCCCCGATTCAGCACGGCCCGCAGTCCCTCAGCTCCGTCGGAATTGGCCCCCGTAAGGATGATGCCGAGAACCTTATCGCCGCAGCATTCCGCCGCCGACTGAAAGAGAACGTCGATAGAGGGCCGGGAAAAATTCACCAGATCGTCCATGCTGAGCGCGAAGGTGTGATCGCTTTCCAGGAGAAGATGGTAGCCCGGGGGGGCAAAATACAGGCGCCCCGGCAGAACCGGCTCTTTGTCCTCAGGCTCCGAAACGGGAAAGCCGGCCAGCGACGAGAAGATCGAGGGCAACAGGCTCTTCTCCTGAGGGGGAATGTGCTGAACTACCACGATCGCGGGCTTCGGGGGCAAGGTGGGCAAAACGGACCTGAGCGCTTCCACCCCTCCGGCGGAGGCGCCGATCACCACAAGCTCTATCTTACCAGGGTTGGCTGTCTTGGAGCTCATCAGGCCACCTTCTGAAAGATTTTTTCCAGGCCTTGATAAGGCACGAAGGCCTTTTCGTGAGTGGAAAACTTCAGGGTTTCCTTTGGTCCAATGGCGAGCAGTCCTCGGTGGCAAAGAGAGGAGCGAAAGAGCCCGACGGCTCTGTCCTGCAGAACCCGATCGAAGTAAATCAGCACGTTCCGGCAGGAAATGAACTGTACCTCTGAAAAAACATGGTCGCTCACCAGGCTGTGGTCTGAAAAAAGGATTTTCGAGCGCAGTGATTTGTCGATTACCGCGGAGGAGTAGTCTGAATGGTAATAAGAGGAAAGCTCCGCCGTGCCTCCGGCCAGCAGGTATGCCGGATTCGATTTCCGGAGCTGATCCAGATCGAACACCCCGCGCCGGGCGGTGGCCAATGCGTCTGGATTGATATCGGTGCCGTAGATCACGGTCCGGTCAAGCAGGCCCTCTTCCTTCAATACCATCGCCATGGCGAAGGCCTCTTCGCCTGTGCAGCAGCCGGCTACCCAGATTTTCGGGGAAGGATAGGTTTTCAGCAGTGGAACCACTTCTTTCCGGAAGGAAAGGAAGAAGTGTGGGTCCCTGAATAGTTCTGTCACGGGCACGGTAAGCTGGCTCAGCAGTCTGGTGAAAAATCCAGGCTCGTTCACCAGGCGGGACTGCAGAAGGCTTGCCGAGCCGCAATCGAAGCGGATCATGGCTTGCCGGATGCGTCTTTTCATGGAAGCGCGAGCATAGTGGCGGAAATCATATCCGTAGATCCTCTTGATCGTTTCGAGAAAGATGTCGATTTCCGCCTCGGTGAGGTTTTCACCCGGAAGCATTCAGCGCTGCCCTCTCTGGATCCAAATCTGGAGAAGCGAGATCAGGCGATGGATGTCGATCGGCTTGGAAAGGTAGTCGTTTGCGCCGGCTTTCAGGCACTTTTCGTAATCTTTCGCCATGGCTTTCGCGGTAACCGCGATTACCGGCAGGTTCGCGGTGTTGGGATTTCTTCGGATTTCGCGGATAGCCTCGTATCCGTCCATTTCGGGCATCATGATATCCATCAGCACGAGGTCGATCTGGTCCAGCTTTTTGATCGCGGCCAGCGCTTCTTTCCCGTTTCTTGCCACTTCCACTTTGGCGCCTCTGGGTTCAAGCACGTGCATCAGGGCGAAAAGATTTCTGGCGTCGTCGTCCACCAGAAGAATGGTTTTTCCTTCGAGCACTTTGTCGCGATTTTTCACGGATTGGATCATCCGCCTTTTATCGGCGGGGAGCTCACTTTCCACCTGATGCAGGAAGAGGGTTACTTCATCGAGCAGCCTCTCCGGTGAGCGGGCTCCCTTGATGATGATGGAATTGGAATAGCGGCGAAGCCGGTCCTCCTCGCTGCGGGTGAGGTCCCGGCCGGTATAAACCACTACGGGAGGAAAATTGCCCGGCCCCATCGCGGCCATTTTTTCCAGCAGCACGAAACCGGTCATGTCCGGCAGAGTGAGGTCGAGAATCACGCAATCGAATTTCAATTTTCCGAGCATGTCGAGGGCTTCGGATCCTGTGGGGGCATGCACTGATTCCACGCCGTCTGCGGCGATCAGGCTTGCGATGCTTTTTCTCTGCACGGGATCGTCTTCCACGATCAGCACTCGTTTCAATGTCTGTGAGAATTTTTCCTCGAGAAGATGAAAGGCACGAGTGAGCTCCTCTTTTCGAACCGGCTTGAGCATATAGCCGATCGCTCCCATTTCGAGAGCCGCCTGGGAATAATCGTGGCCCGAAACCACGTGCACCGGAATATGGCGCGTTTTCAAATCGTCTTTCAGGTTATTCAGCACGGCCATGCCTGTTTGATCGGGAAGGGCGATATCCAGGAGAACGGCGCTCGGGCGGAACTCCCTGGCCAGATTCAATCCTTCCGCAGCGGTATGGGCCACGATCACCTGAAAGCCGAGTTCTCCGGCAAGTTCCTTGAGGGCTTTGGCAAAAGAGGCATCATCTTCAATCACCAGCACTGTGTGGCGGCCCGGATCGAGGGAATCGCGATCGTCCGCTGCACGCTCCGGCAGGGGATGAGAGCTGCGGCTGCCAGGCTTTCGTGGGCGTTTCTCGGAGGGTAGCTCCGCTGATAATGGATCCTCGATCTCACTGATCCTGGTTCTGGATTGCTTTTGGGAAACAGGCATCACCAAGGGAAGAACAAGCTGGAACCGGCTTCCTCTGCCCGGACTGCTTTCCACCGTGATCGGTCCGCCGAGCAAATGCGCCAGCTCCCTTGAAATCGACAAGCCGAGGCCGGTGCCCCCATACCGGCGGTTCGTGGTGCCATCCGCCTGGCGGAAAGCTTCGAAGATGTTTTCCTGCTGGGATTCCGGAATGCCGATACCCGTATCGGTAACGGCGAAGCCCACCGATTCGCCCTGGGGGAAAACTTCCAGTTTCACCTTTCCTGTTTCGGTAAATTTTATGGCATTGGAGAGAAGATTTTTCAGGATCTGCTCCAGGCGAAGCCTGTCGGTTTCAATGGTGCGGCTTTCCTTTACTTCAATCTGCAGCTCCAGCCCCTTTTTGTTCGCCAGGGGCTGGAAGGTTTTTCGCATGCTGTCGCTCAACGCCTGCAGTGATATTTTTTCCGGATGAAGCTCCAGGCGGCCGGCCTCCACCTTGGCCAGATCCAGAATATCGTTGATCAGCACGAGAAGATCGTTGCCCGCGGAATAGATCGTTTCCGCGAATTCCACCTGTTCCGAGCTCAGGTTGCCCTGGGGATTGTCTGCCAGAAGTTTGGCCAGGATCAGGGAGCTGTTCAACGGCGTTCGCAGCTCGTGCGACATATTGGCCAGAAATTCCGATTTGTACTGGCTGGCCTCGGCGAGCTCCCGGGATCTTTCGCGAAGAAGAGTCGTTTGAGTTTCAAGCTTCTGGTTGGACTCCTCGAGCTCCACCTGCTGGCTTTCCATTCTTACCTGGCTTTCCTTCAGCATGCTCGTCTGCTGTTCCAACTCTTCGTTGGAAACTCTGAGCTCCTCCTGTTGTGACTGCAGTTCTTCGTTAAGCTGCTGGGTTTCCTCAAACAGGGCGTTCTGCCGGGTGCGAAGGGCGCTCGCCTGCACTATGGTTCCAAGGGAATCCGCGAGAAGCTCGAAAAGCTCGCGTGATCGTGGCTCCACGGGGCGGAGGAATCCCAGCTCCAATACGGCGGTAACCTCGCCGTTCGAAAGCAGGGGGGCCAGTATCAACGTCTTCACTTTCGTGGATCCCAGGCTGCTGGAAACCCTGAGATAGTCTTCCGGGAGGTCGTTCAGAATTTCCGCCTTCTGCGTGTCTGCCACTTTACCTACAAGGCCTTCCCCCCAGGCTATGGCCGGCTTCGTATCCAGTATTTCGGCGTTCGGGCCCAAAGCAGCCAGACGGTGCAGTGTTTTTTCGCGAGGTTGCCGGGCGTAGAGAGTTCCCAGGTCCGCGCCGAGGTAATCCGCGAAGAAGCTGATGATCCGTTGGGCCACTTCCTCTTCAGCGAGCTCTCCTCTCAAGGAGGCGAGAAGTTCGCTCTGGCCGGTTCTCAGCCAGCTTTGGTGCTCCAGAATGGAGTTCTGTTCCAGTTGCTGTTTCATGGCGGAATCAAAGGAGCTTGCCAGCGTCACCAGTTGCCGGCGGCCGAAATAGGCGATCAGGCCGGCCACAATAAAGCCCGCGATCAGGGTGAACACCATCACCGCTTTGGAGGTGGCAGCGGCCTCCTCGCTTCTATCGTCGCGAATCCGGATCTCTTCTTCCAGTATCTCTCTCAGGTTGGCCCGCACGGAATCCATTATGGCTTTGCTCTGCTGGCTCTGTTGCAGCGAGACGGATTTGCCGTCTCTCGCAAGGAGCAACCTTGCCTCCGCGATCTCCTGCCATCGTTCAAAGTGAGCCACCGCTCGAGCCAGCTGGTCCAGTTGCTCCCGGTTTCCTTCCAGTCGGATCAGGAGGGCTTCCGCGGCGGTGGGGAAAGTGGAGATGGAATGGCGGAATGGGTCGAGGAAGCTCTCCTGCCGGGTGAGGAGAAATCCGCGCATTCCCGCTTCCCCTTCCGACGCCTGCTCGAGAAGGCTCGTGGTGCGGGCGATCACCCGGTCGCTTCTGGAAATATGGGAATTCAACTTTAGAAGATAGAGCGTGAGGCTCAAATAGAGAGCGCAGAGGCCCAGCACCAGGAAAATAGGCAGCGCCACATTGGCGCGTAGCATTTTTCGAAAGGCCAGCGTTTCTTTTCCGGGAAGTTTGCTTTCATTCATACCAAAGCAAAAATTACCTCGACGGGGCAATTTTTCAACCGCTGCCCCATAGGGGCAATTTGCCTCTCCCGGAAAGATCGCCGCTTTGTGTGATTGATTCTGCCGGTTAGCGGGGCTACGGTCGTAAAGATCAAATCAAACCGAGGGCGAATGAAGAAGACAGAACTTCCGAATATCCTGATCGTAGACGATCTTCAGGAAAACCGCTTGGCGCTCGAAGCTTTGTTGTCCAGCTTGCCGGCGAATCTCCTCAGCGCCGATTCGGCCGCTTCCGCCCTCGATATTCTGCTTCGCCACGAAATCGCGCTGGTGCTTCTCGACGTTCAGATGCCGGAGGTGAATGGCTTTGAACTGGCGGAGATCATGCGTGGGGTGGAGCGCACCAAAAGTGTTCCCATTGTGTTTGTGACAGCCGGGGCGCCGGATTCCAGCTGGGAGTTTCGCGGTTATGACGCCGGAGCCGTGGATTTTCTGTTCAAGCCTCTCGATTCCCGGATTGTTCTCAGCAAGGTGAAGGTTCTTCTTTCCATCTTCAGGCATAAAGCGGATCTTGAGGCTCAGATCCGGCTTTCGGAAGCGGCCCGGGCTCGGGCGGAGCGCCTTGCGGAAAAGCTTGAGACGGAGACAAAGCTGCGCGACCGGTTTGTGGCCGCTCTTTCTCACGACTTGCGGGTGCCTCTGAGCGCCGCGAGACTCGCGGCTCAGATGCTGGAGCGCCAAAAGGCTCTCGATACTCCTGCGATAGCGCGCTATGCTAACAAAGTGATCGGCAGCATCGACCGTGCAGACCGAATGATCATGGATCTTCTTGACGTAAGCCGCCTGGAGGCGGGAAAGCCCATTCCGATCCAACTGCACGAAGTGAACGTGGATCATCTTTTTCAAAGGCTCCGTGACGATCTTGTGTTGATGTTCGGCAACCGTTTGCAGTTCGAGGTGAATGCCGGGATCACTGCCTGGTGGAACGACGATGCCATACGGCGGGTGCTGGAGAACCTGGTTTCCAATGCCGCGAAATACGGGAGCACCGATCTGCCCATCACGGTACGGGTGAGCTCAACGAACGGGCGCTCGGAGATTCAGGTGCATAATTTCGGAAATCCTATTCCGGAAGCCGAGCAGAAAAAGCTTTTTCAGCGCTTTCATCGCACGGGCGAGGCCGAGCAAAGCGGAAAAGTGGGCTGGGGGATCGGTTTGGCCATATGCCGCGGTATCGTTAGCGCGCTCCGGGGCGAGCTGCGTGTTCAAAGCAATGAACGCTCCGGGACCACCTTCTTTATCGAGCTTCCGATCGACCCCCGACCCTCGGGGGAGGTGGCTGAGGCTCCGAGCGCCTGACCGGATGGCGGCGTCCCATGTTCGGGGCAAACTTCCAAATTCATTGAAAAAAACTCCGGGACGGGGCAAAAATATTTCATGAATCACAAGCCTGAGGCCCATTTTCGCCAGCGATTGCTGGAAAAACTTTATGCCCCTAAATACCGCTTCGTTACGGTGGAGGTGGGGATGCCGCAAGGATTTAAGAGCCAAAGCGTGCGCAACGGCTGCTTTCTTTTAGGGCAAAAAGGCTGCGACGCTCTCAACCTGGCCGACAATCCCAATGCCAGAGTGAAGATGCATCCGCTCTCGTTCCAGAGCCGGCTCTTGCAGGCGGGGCCTGCATTCATGGACACCATTTATCACATCACCTGCCGCGATAAGAACCTGATCGCGTTGCAAACAGAGATCCTCGGAGCTGCAGCGCTGAACATCGCTGCTATTCTGGCGGTAACCGGGGATGCGGTAAAAAAAGGCCCGGAGCCGGCGAAAGCGGTGTTTGAGGGAAATTCCCTCAAGCTGCTCGAAGTGGTTCGCAAGATGCGCACCGGTAAGCTCATGAGCGGCGAAGATCTGGAGCAACCGCTCGATATGTTGGTGGGCGTGGCCTATAATCCCAATGCCGAGAATATCGATAACGAAACGGAACGTTTGCTTCGAAAGATCGAGGCAGGCGCGGATTTCGCGGAAACCCAGCCAGTGCATTCAAAAGAAGCTTTCGACCGCTGCGTGGAAGCGCTTTCGCGTTACAATATTCCTCAGGAGAGGTTTCCAGTGATTTTCGGCTTGATGCCCGTGATGAGCCGGAAGAATGGGGAATACCTGAACTCCCACTTTTCCGGCTTCAAGATTCCTGAGCGGGTGCTGGCGGAATTTGATGGTCTCGAGAAAAAAGAGGACAGGGAAAAGCTCGCCTATGAGCAAACGCTCGAACTGGCCACGCACTTCTCCAAGGACGGAACAAATAATTATTATATAATCTGCCCCTTCTCGAAATACGAGCTGATCGGCAAGATCGTGGAGTATGTGAAGTTCGGCTATTCCCATGTGCAGTTCGCGCAGGAAACCTATTTGAAGCAGGATATGACCCGGCAGGTGGAAACGCCTGATCGGATCGCCGCTGTGGTGCCAGGCCCCAAGCGACCCCAGTGATTGCTTGAGTAGGCAAGTAAAATCAATTAGTTACTTATAAGTTGACAAATAAAATCAGGAAATATAGATTGCCGCTTCGTTGAGGACAGGCACTAGTTTCTTCGCTCCAGCCCCAAGGCTGTGGAAGCTCTCGGGAGAACTACGCGGGTGGTAAGTCAGCAGCGCGGTAGGCGGGTGCGGGGGCACCCCCACCGCGTGGCGATCATCAGCATCGCGTGCTAGGCTTTTCGGATGCGTATTTTCTCTCTATTTTTTCTTTCTCTATTCCTTTTACCCTTAATCTCGCGCGCCGCAGCGGCGGATGCCTCTTCCGTGATGGCTGAGATTGATTCCAAGATCGCCCAGGGCAAACGCGAGTTCCGATCCTGCGGAAAGTTCAAAAAGAAATTCAAAAAAATCGTTCCCGGCGGGCTAACGATCGAAAGTCCCTCTCACCTCAATAAAAAACAGGCCCTGGCCTATCTCGAAATTCTGGAAAAGTATCCGGACCATGCAAAAGGTTTTGATGAGGCCACCGAGCTTTACCGCAAAAATGTGGAATTGCTTTTAGCGGAAACAGCACAGGTCGATCATTTTAAACGCGTATCCGCGATTCAGGGGGAGTGCGCTGTTTATTCGATTCTGGTTCACGCCACCTTATTGTTCCGCGATGTGAAAGTGTTCTCTTTCAATCAGAAGGAAAGGGCAAAGGTGGAGAAGTTTGCCCGTGGCTATCTTCGGCAAGCCGGTGTGTTTGAAAACGTAGGGGCCGCCAATGCCAAAGGAAAAGTGCTCGAGGCCTATTTGGAGAATCTTTACGAAGGGGCCGACAAAGAGAAGCTTTTGGCGCGCGTTCAAAACTATTTGAAAGAGATCGAGGCCAGGAGAGACGCGAGACTCGAACTGAGTAACAGGCTCAGGGCTGAAGGGAAGGGGCGAAGCCTGGAATATTGGCGAGGGGAGTGGGAAATGGCACGCGCCGCCGAGAAGTCTTATGGAGAGTTGGCGAAGTCGGTGGCTTTTTGATTCTGCTCCGCGTCTCCATTTTCACGGCTCAATGCGCCTAATGGTCCTCTAATGGCGCGGGAGCGAATTTGTGCTATGGTTTGCTCACACGCAAAGCTCCGAAAAAGGAAAGGGCTTGTTCATGAGCGCCAAAGGCAGTTCCGTCTATCTCTGCTCCTCCATCGGCCGAAAGCAGATGATGGCCATCACCGGTCTCGCATGGTGTGGCTTCGTTCTCGGCCATATGCTGGGAAATCTTCTCTATCTGGTAGGGCCTGATTCCTACAACGCCTATGGGCACGCCATCACGAGCGGAAACCTATACTATGCGATCGAAGCAGGCCTGGCGCTCACTCTGCTGGGGCATATGTTTTTTGCCTTGCTCGTGGTGCTGGGTAACCGCGCGGCTCGCCCGGTGGGCTATGCGGTGAGCCCGCAGGGGAAAGCCAAAACGAGCGCCACCTTCGCTTCCCGCACGATGGCGCTATCTGGTTCTCTCATCCTGGTGTTCGTGGTGCTTCACCTGATCACCTTCCGCTTCGGTCCGGTGTATGAATCTTCGGCTCATGGTGAGCCGGTGCGCGATCTCTCTCGCCTGATGGTGGAAGTGTTCTCGAGTGCCGGCCCGGTGATCTGGTATGTGATCGCACTCACCGTGCTGGCCTTTCACCTCAGCCACGCGCTCTGGAGCTCGCTTCAAACCCTGGGCTTCATCCCCGGGGGCAAAGAGGCTGCGATCCGTAAGCTCAGCTATGCTTTCGGCGCTCTCGTGAGCGCAGGATTTGTGATCAATCCGCTTTATATCTTCTTCATCCAAAGAGGTGGCCAATGAGTTTCAAGCTCGACGGGAAATGCCCCACAGGGCCGATCCAGGATCGCTGGAAGAAGCACAAATTCGATATGAAGCTGGTGAACCCGGCCAACAAACGGAAATTTTCCGTGATCGTGGTGGGCACAGGGCTGGGCGGCGCTTCCGCCGCCGCTTCGCTCTCGGAGCTCGGCTATCAGGTGAAAGCCTTCTGCATCCACGATTCCCCCCGCCGCGCGCACTCGATCGCGGCCCAAGGCGGAATCAATGCTGCCAAAAACTACCAGAACGATGGCGATTCCGTTTACCGCCTCTTCTACGACACCGTAAAGGGCGGCGATTTCCGGGCCCGCGAAAGCAATGTGTATCGCCTCGCTGAAGTGAGCACGCAGATCATCGATCATTCAGTGGCTATGGGCGTGCCCTTTGCCCGCGAATACGGCGGCACTCTTTCCAATCGATCCTTTGGGGGCGCGCAGGTTTCCCGCACCTTCTATGCTCGCGGCCAAACCGGCCAGCAGCTTCTGCTCGGCGCCTATGCCGCCATGATGAAGCAGGTGGCAGCTGGAGGGGTAACGCTCTTTCCTCGCCGCGAAATGCTCGAGCTCGTGCTCGTGGACGGTAAAGCCCGCGGCATCATCGCGCGCAATCTCACCACGGGGGAACTCGAATCCCACGCAGCGGATGCCGTGATCGTGGCCACTGGTGGCTACGGCCATGTGTATTACCTCTCCACGAACGCCATGAACTCCAACGCCACGGCGATCTGGCGCTGCTATAAAAAAGGCGCGGGTTTCGCGAATCCCTGCTTTACGCAGATTCACCCCACCTGCATCCCGGTTTCCGGCACGCACCAGAGCAAACTCACGCTCATGAGCGAATCGCTGCGAAACGATGGGCGCGTATGGGTGCCGCAGAAAGCGGGCGACAACCGCACCGCCGATCAGATCCCGGATGCCGAGCGCGATTACTACCTCGAGCGCGTGTATCCGAGCTTCGGCAACCTCGCTCCCCGCGATGTGGCTTCCCGCCAGGCAAAGTACCGCTGCGATGAAGGCAAGGGGGTGGGCGCTTCGAAGCGCGCCGTTTATCTCGATTTCCGCGATGCCATCAAGCGCGATGGGGAAGATAAGGTGCGCGAGAAATACGGCAACCTCTTCCAGATGTATGAAAAGATCACCGGGGAAAACCCCTATAAGGTGCCGATGAGAATCTATCCCGCCGTGCACTACACTATGGGCGGCCTCTGGGTGGATTACAACCTGATGAGCACCGTTCCCGGCCTCCATGTGCTGGGCGAAGCCAATTTCTCCGATCACGGAGCGAATCGCCTCGGCGCTTCTGCGCTGATGCAGGGCTTGGCCGATGGCTACTTCATTATTCCGGCCACTCTTGGCCACTACTTTGCGAGCAACAAGCTCGAAAAGGTGGGCACCGATCACGAAGCCTTCAAGGAAGCCCGCGCTTCCCAGGAGAGCACGATCGATAAGCTGCTCGCGATCAAGGGCAAGAAGAGCGCTCTCGAATACCACCGAGATCTCGGAAATATCATGTGGGAATACTGCGGCATGAGCCGGAATGCGGCCGGGCTGCAGAAGGCCATGGGCGAGATCCAGAACCTTCGCGGAGAGTTCTGGCAGAACGTGAACATCCCTGGGGATTCAAAAGATCTCAACCAGGAGCTCGAAAATGCCGGCCGCGTGGCCGATTATCTCGAGCTTGGCGAGCTGATGTGCCGTGATGCACTCGAGCGGGATGAAAGCTGCGGCGGCCACTACCGGGAAGAGCACCAGGTGGATGGCGAATGTAAGCGCGACGACGAAAAATTCTGCCACGTGGGCGTTTGGGAATATGCGGGGAACGGGAAAAATCCCAACCGCCACAAAGAAGATCTCCAATTCGAAAACGTGCACCTCGCCGTGAGGAGCTACAAATGAGCCAGCAAAAGCCGATGAAGATGAGCCTCCGGGTGTGGAGGCAGAAAAACTGCAAGAGCGAAGGCCGCTTCGAAGACTATGAGGTGGACAACGTATTCGACGACATGAGCTTCCTCGAAATGCTCGATGAGCTGAACGTGAAGCTTGTGAAAGAGGGCAAAGAGCCTATCGCTTTTGAGAGTGATTGCCGGGAAGGCATCTGCGGTTCCTGCAATATGGTGATCGACGGGCAGCCTCATGGCCCGGAAAAAGGCACCACCACCTGCCAGCTTTTCATGCGGTCTTATCGGGATGGCTCGAGGATCGTGATCGAGCCTTTCCGCGCCAAGGCTTTTCCTCTCATCAAGGATCTCGTGGTGGATCGCAGCGCTTTCGATCGCATCCAGGCGGCCGGGGGCTTCAATAGTGTGCGGGTAGGCAACGCCCAGGACGCCAACGCCATCCTCGTGCGCAAAGACGATGCCGACAAAGCCTTCGACGCCGCCACCTGCATCGGCTGCGGTGCCTGCGTGGCTGTGTGCAAGAATGCTTCGGCCTCCCTTTTTACCTCGGCCAAGATTTCGCATCTCGTGCACTTGCCCCAAGGGCGTGAGGAGCGGGAGGCCCGCGTGATCAACATGGTGGATCAGATGAATAGCGAGGGTTTCGGAAACTGCTCCAATACCCGGGCTTGCGAATCCACCTGCCCCAAAGAGATCAAGATCGAGAACATCAAGATCATGAATTTCGAATACCTTCGCGCCAAAGCTTTTGAGCGCGAGAAGGCTACTTCAGGCGGCGGCGACGGCTGAGGTGAATCGTTGGAAGACTCGAACGATCAGGTCCTTTTTTTAAAAGGCTTGAGCCATGCCGAAGCTCTGGTGCTCGTGGGGGCGCTCGAGGCAGAGGACATTCCGGTTCTACTCAAGAGCGAGAATTTGGGCGGCCACCTCCCTGGAGGAGTGAGCAATATGCTTTTCGTTTCCGCGGAAGATTTGGAGCGTGCGCAGGAGGTATACCAATCCAGGCAAGCGGCCTCTTCTGCTGAACTCAACCCTCCCGCTGCAGCGGAAAATCTCCCTGCCAAACGAGCGGGTCGCTTTGCGGTGGTAGGGGCTATCGTCTGTCTTGTTTTCTTGGGCGTTTCTTTATTGCTGGCTCTTTTCCTCAGCTAAAGCCTTGCTTATGGCCTTTCCCTTGCCTGGGGCGTGACGATGCGCGCCTAGGGATGTTATTCTAATCCTATGGGATGCACTCTTTGCCGAACCAACGCGAAAGAGCCTTTCCCTGGCATTTGCAGGGCCTGTGGCTCCATACCCGAAGACCGGGCCTTTGCCGCCTTTTTCCGCAAGTTCGTGCTTCCTCAGGAGCCCCAAAGAATCCTCGAAATGGCGCCGCCTTCGCCTCAGCTGGCTTATTTTCCCACGGGCCGTTTCATCGGGGAGGCCAAGTATACGGCCGTGGCTCCCGTTCGCCTGCCCGAGGCGGATTCCCTGAGGCCACCGCATCGGGTGCTCGAGATGGACATCACGAGGCTCTCTTTTTCCGATTCCAGCTTCGACGTGATCATCTGCAACCATGTTTTGCCTTATGTGCGATCCGATTTTTTGGCGATGTCGGAAGTGCACCGTTGCCTGAAAGCGCAGGGGGTGGCCTTTCTCAACGTGAGCGTGGCTCCCGGGAAAAGCAAGAGAGCGAGCGCCGGCAACGGGCAGCCGGGCACCGGTCAGGAGTGGAGCTATGGCGAAGACTATTTCGAGCGCCTGGAGGCGGCTGGGCTGTTCGTGGAACAGTTGCCCCTTCTTCCGCTGCTCGAGGGCATGCCCGAAGCCGCCGGCTTGCCGGAAAACGCGCAACAAGTGACCTGCTTCAAATTCCGTGACACCATGGAAGCATTCCTGGCCAGGCTCCCTCAATGAGGCTCCGATGAACCAGATTATTTTCTTCGACGGTGTATGCGTGCTCTGCAATGGGTTCGTGGATTTCGTGATCCAGCGCGATCATGATCGCCTTTTCCGCTTCTCTCCTTTGCAGGGGGAAAAGGCCAAGAGCACTTTGCCGGAAGTTTATATCAAAGATCTGAACACGGTGGTTTTGTGGAGCCAGGGAGAGATTTTCAACCAGTCCGACGCCGCCCTGATGGTGCTCGTGCAATTAGGTGGGATCTATAGCCTGATGAGAATTTTCTGGCTGGTGCCCAAGGGGATCCGGGATTTCTTTTACCGATTGGCGGCCACGAGGCGTTATCTATGGTTCGGAAAGCGAGCTGTGTGCCGATTGCCCAGCCCGGAAGAGCGCGCCTTGTTTTTGGATTAATGAAATTGCCTCGGATCAGGCGCTGAAGGAGTTTCCGCAGCCGCAGCTCTTTTTGGCGTTGGGATTTTGGAATACGAATCCCTTCCCGTTCAGGCCGCCTTCAAAGTCCAGCATCAAACCGTTCAGATACAGGTAGCTTTTGCCGTCCACTACTACCTTCACGCCGTCTTGCTCGAAGATTTTGTCCTTTTCGGAGAACTCGTTCACGAAATCGAGCTTATAGCTCATGCCCGAGCAGCCGCCTCCCGCCACGCTCACGCGCAAAGCATAGCCGGCCTTATTGTCGTTAGTCTGCACCTGCTTGATCTGTTTCACGGCGTTTTCGCTAAGTTTTACCATAAGTCTTTGGCCTTCTATTTTGCGGCGCCCGCTGCATTCGCTTGCAGCTGGAATAGGGGCGAGGCTGTCTGCAGAGACTTAACACACTGGGACACCGTATCAACAGTATACCCTATTTCTTCCTCTGTGGTGAATCGTCCGAGGCCGAATCGAACCGAGCCGTGGATTCTCTCTTTGGGCAGGCCCATGGCGGCCAATACATAGGAAGGCACGGTGGCCGCGCTCATGCAGGCCGATGTGCTTGATATCGCGATATTTTTCAAGTTCGCCACCAAGCTATCGCTCTCCACAAAGGGAAAAGAGGCGTTGAGCGAACCAGGAAGGCGTTCCGTGGAGTGGCCGTTCAAATGAACCATGCCGATTTTGGCTTCGAGGCCAGAGAGGAGCTTATCGCGCAGGCCGGTGAGGCGGGAGATTTCTGTGGTCATCTTTTGCTGGCAAACCTCTGCCGCTTTTCCGAGGCCTACGATGCCCGGCACGTTCAGTGTGCCAGAGCGGAATCCGTTTTCCTGCCCACCGCCGAAGAGGAGGGGAGCAAGTTCCACCCGGGGGTCTTTGCGGCGAATGAATACGGCGCCTACGCCTTTGGGGCCATAAAACTTATGAGCGGAGAGGGAGAGAAGATCGATCTTCATCTCGTTCACCTGAATCGGAATCTTTCCCACTGCTTGCGCAGCATCCGTATGGAAAAGAACATTGCGTGACCGAGCCAGTTCTCCGATTTCGGCTATCGGCTGAATGGTTCCGGTTTCGTTATTGGCCATCATCACCGAGATGAGGATGGTGTCGGGGCGGATGGCTTTTTCCACGTCGGACAGGCGCACCATTCCGGAGGAGTCCACGGGCAGGTAGGTAACCGAGAATCCTTTGCTCTCCAGATTCTCAGCCGTGGCGAGCACGCATTTATGTTCGATCTGCGTGGTGATGATATGGCGGCCCTGCGACTGGTATTTCTCCGCCACGCCGGCCAGCACGAAGTTATTGCTCTCCGTGGCTCCGCTGGTGAAAACGATTTCACGGGAAGTGCAACCAAGAAGCTTGGCTACTTGTGTGCGGGCCTTTTCCACGGCCGCTTCGGCCTTCCACCCGAAACAGTGACTCTTGGAGCTGGCGTTGCCAAAGTCCGCCCCTAGGTAGGGCAGCATGGTTTCCAGCACGGAAGGGTCCACTGGGGTAGTTGAGTGGCAATCCAGGTAAATGGGAAATTTCATCTGTAATAATGCTCCAGATACGATCCTGCCCCCTAATCTAGCCAGGAAAGATTCTTCGGCGGCACGTTGACAATGGTCATACCCTACCCATTTTTTTAAAGATTTGCCATGACGCAACGGGCCCGGCTTTGGGCCCGCTTTTCTAGTGTTTGCCGAGCGATCGGCGTATACTTTTCAAACGACCCCTGGCGGCACGGAGCCCAGCCGGGAATGGGACGCAGGGGATCGAAAAAGAGGAACCAGACGAACCTGAATGAAGAAGAAGAATTTCAATATGCGACAATTCCATAAAACAATGGCTCTCTGGATCCTGATCATCCTGGTGGCTCTCAGCCTCTTCCGGGTGGTGGAGCAGACGAAGGATACTTCGGTGGAAATCGGTTATTCCGAGTTCCGCGATACGATTCGGGCCGGCAATGCCGAAGATGTGGTGATCCGATCTGATGATGTGATCACCGGCGCTTATAAAACCCCCGTTAAGGACAAGAAGAATTTCCGTACCTTGGGTTCCTCCAAGGATCCCGGCCTGATCGATCTGCTGGAAAAGCACAATGTGAAGTACTCCAACAAGCAGGTGGAGAAAGCTCCGTTCTGGCAGCAGGCTCTGCTCAGCTGGTTGCCGATCCTTTTCCTGGTGGCGATCTTCTTCATCTTTATGCGCCAGATCCAGATTGGCGGCGGCAAGGCGATGAGCTTTGGCAAGTCGCGCGCGCGTCTCATGAACGAAAGCGCCAACCGCGTTACGTTCAAGGATGTGGCGGGCGTAGACGAGGCCAAAGAGGAGCTGCAGGAGATCATTGCTTTCCTGAAAGACCCGAAAAAGTTCACCCGTCTTGGAGGCCGCATTCCCAAGGGCGTTCTGCTCATGGGCCCTCCTGGAACAGGAAAAACCCTTCTGGCGAAAGCGATCGCCGGAGAGGCCGGAGTTCCCTTCTTTTCGATCTCCGGCTCCGATTTCGTGGAGATGTTCGTGGGTGTGGGAGCTTCCCGCGTGCGCGATCTGTTTGAGCAGGGCAAGAAGAGCGCGCCTTGCATTATCTTTATCGACGAGATTGATGCCGTAGGGCGCCAGCGTGGAGCCGGCCTCGGCGGCGGGCACGATGAGCGTGAGCAAACGCTTAACCAGCTTCTCGTGGAGATGGACGGATTCGAAGGCAATGACGGGGTGATCCTCGTGGCTGCCACCAACCGGCCCGATGTGCTCGATCCTGCTCTCCTTCGCCCCGGCCGCTTCGACCGCCGCGTGGTGGTGGGCAAGCCCGATGTGAAAGGGCGCGAGCAGATCCTTACGGTGCACGCGCGGAAAACCCCGCTCGGCCCTGGAGTGAATCTCACGAATATCGCCAAGCAAACCCCCGGCTTCTCGGGCGCTGATCTGGAAAACCTCGTGAACGAGGCAGCCCTGCTCGCGGCTCGCCAGGGCAAAAAATATCTCGAAAACCAGGATTTCGAGATGGCGAAAGATAAAGTGCTGATGGGCGTGGAGCGCCGTTCCTTGGTGATCTCCGACGAGGAAAAGAAAAACACCGCCTATCACGAGAGTGGCCACACCATCGTGGGCTACCTTCTTCCCGGAAATGATCCTATCCACAAGGTTACGATCATTCCTCGCGGCTTTGCTCTCGGCGTCACCCAAACGCTTCCTCTCGAAGACCGCCTTTCCTACACCAAGGAGAGAGCGGAGAATATGATCGCGTTCCTGATGGGCGGACGCTTGGCGGAAGAGATCATCTTCGGCCATAAAACCACAGGTGCCGGCAACGATATCGAGCGAGCCACCGAGCTGGCCCGCCGCATGATCTGTGAGTGGGGGATGAGCGATAAACTTGGCCCTGTGACCTTCGGAAAGAAGGAAGAGCAGGTGTTTCTCGGCCGTGAGATGGGCCATGTGAGAGAGTTCTCGGACGCTACTGCTCAG
>CAZTCD010000052.1:0-28707 GCA_964612065.1 uncultured Bdellovibrionales bacterium
CCGATCTGGCAAACTGGTCAAACGGGGGTCCCAGATGTACAGGTGGGTAAAGTTAGCCCGAATCACGTTTTTTTTGTTTGTTTTAACTTCATGTGCCGTCAGGGGTAAGGGAATACTTCTATCCGTAGAGCCCGCCACCCCCCTGGACCAGAGAGATCTTCACATGCACTGCGATCTCGGAGATCAGGCGGCATGTGCCCTCTCGGAGCATGAATCCAATCAGCTTCAGCCAAGATTTTCGATTGTTCAGGGAATTGCCCCCCCGGATCGAGCTGTGTTTGTAGCGGCAGTTCCAAAGGAAATTGAATCGTATTGGTATATTTATGATCGGGATGCAGGCCGACTCTGGAAACTGCACGATTCTCGGCGACATCAGCGAAAATCCAGCCATTGGTATATTCAGCGAATCGAGGCCCGAGATCTTCTGCCCGGCCGAACCTACGAGCTGCTAGCCGGTGATAAACAGGGAAATCTCGTCGAAGACAGAAAGTTCAGCACGTTAAAGCACGATTCCAAGCGATTGCAGTTGATGAGTATACACGGATTAAAGAGCCAAAATGGACAATCGCTTAAGCAGGCAATTTCAGATCTGAAACCTGCCCTTCTCTTATTCTCTGGAGATAACGTAAAAATCGATCTTCCTACCGGAAAGAATTCGCCGAAAAAAAGAGCTGATGCAATGGATTGGTACTTTAGTAGGCATCTGGAAGCTAGAAATTCACTGTCCATAGCAAAACTCCCCGTACTCACGCCTTCGGTTGGAATGATAGGAGAGACTGAATTTGGGATTGATACTCCTGATCGCACGTTCCGCTTCCGCGATGAGGCCCGAGAAATTTTTGAAATCTTTTTTCCTGTATGGGCCGACGAACTAAATATCGTAAATGGTCCCGGCGTTTCACTCTCATTTCCATTTGCAGGAAATAGGATAGCGATCCTCGACCCGTATTCATTTCGCCATCCGGATATTTCCTTACCATCATGTAGCACTGTAAAAATCAGGAGAAAAAAAGGAAGAAGAAAAGGAAAAAAAAATGAGCAATGCTCTGAGGAGACCTCCTTCAATCCTAGGAAATCCCGCTTCGGAGAAATGCAGATAAATTGGCTTTTCGGTGAAACTTCGAATGGAGGTATTCCAACCTGGATCATTTCTTCTGAGGGTTGGCTGGAGACGTCTCGCGCCTCAAATACCAAGAAAACAATCGCTCCTACTCTTTGGTTCTCACAGCTGGAAGAAATTGCATCTAAAGCAAACGCACCCTGGCCGTCACTATTGAGTGTGATCGAAAAAAATCCTGAGAAATCTGAATCTGATCCCTCTATTACTGCACTCGATCTAAAAAACAGCGACTAGAGCATTCTCTTTGCGGCAGAAAACAGGGCCTAGCAGGCACACCTTGAATGAGCCTGAACACAAAGTTACCTTCACCTGTGAAGCTGAGATCCTTGGTGCGCAAGTCGAACAAGTAGGCGAACACCCGGCTAGTCCGTCCGCGTTGTTTGTATTCGATTTTGAGTGTTATCCAGAGGCCAAAATCCTGTCCAGCTCCGAGTTAATGGTATTGCGTCAAAAGTTTAGTGATTGGTACGCCGTTGGGAAACTGATTGGAGCAAGCGAAGCATTTGCTCGACAGAATGCCAAAAACAATAGGGCCTGAGTGTTTTGTCTCTGGCTTCAGTCAGCTCACCAGTCATTAAAATACGTCATAAGGTCAGATTCATTTGTATTCATTTAGTGGGAAATACTCGGAGGGGACCTTCACTCCTCTGCGAACTATCTTTTCTGTCATAATCGACGTTTTCATGAACCAATGGGAAATAAGATAACTTAAAGAACAAGCGCCCAGTAGCGGTATTACTCCAAGCGGTTGCTGGGTGGTTTCCAATGCAAATACGATTGAAGCAAAGAGTGCACGCGAACATCCGGCAAATACGGATGCCATACCAATGAGGGCCATGACATGAACATCGATTGGTATGTTTGGAAAAACTAATTTCAATCCCGTACCAATAACAAATCCTGAGAGACTTCCAAATGTAAGAAGAGGGGCCAAGGTCCCGCCGGAAGTGCCGCTGCTTAAAGCAATTGTCCATGAACAAAACTTCCAAAAACAAATGAGCAATGCTGCAGAAAGAGGGATGCTTGCGTTCAATCCAAATCCAATATTTGAATAACCAACACCAAGACTGCGAGGTTCAATTAAGCCAATAATACCCACACCAATTCCGCCCAAAAATGGCCACCACATCCAATGAATCAGCAACCGGTCAAAGAGGTCTTCAACAAAATAGACGCTTTTTGTAATGAAAATCGATAGAAAACCGAAGGCGCAGCCCGAGGCAAGATAAAGAGGAAGCTGCTCCAATGAAACTGACGTGAGTGTCGGCATTTCAAAAAAAGGTGTCTTTGTCCATAGAACTGATCGAATAACGGCAGCTACAACAGCACTTAAAGCCACTGGAATAAAAGACTGAGCACGGAATTCAAAAAGAAGAAGCTCTATCGCTAGCAAAACAGCGGCAAGTGGCGTTCCAAAAATTGCTGTCATGCCGCCAGCGGCTCCGCAGGATAGAAGAATTTTTCTTTCAAATTTAGTGAACGGGAAGACTTGCCCAATGAGTGATCCAAGAGATCCTCCCGTGGCGATAATTGGGCCTTCGGCGCCGAAAGGTCCGCCTGTGCCAATAGCGATTGCCGATGAGATTGGCTTCAGAAAGACAAGTCGCTTGGGAATTTTACTTTCATCAAGCAAGACCTTTTCCATTGCTTCCGGAATGCCATGCCCGCGAATGGCTGCCGAACCGAACTTAGCCATAACGCCGACTACAAGTCCGCCCAGCATCGGTATTAGGATTGAAAAAAAACCTAGGGAGCTTGGATCGGGTTGCGTTGGTTCGAGAGAAATTCGATGAAAGTAAAAAAGCTGAGTAAAAAAATTGATACTCGATAAAAGAAAGATGGCGATGGGATATGAAATCGCGCCAATAAGAAGAGATACTAAACATAAACGGCCCTGGTGGATTCGTCGCAAAGACGTACCGCTGTCATGATCGGTCTTAAACGATTCTGTTGTCTTCATTTGTGAGTCGATTATTACCGCGCGCTACAGAAGCACAAGGTCCGGAGCATCGAAGCGGAGCGTCACAAATGTTCGTCCTACGTAGCGATCCCGAGGTAGCGGGCTTCGCTAATTGCGAGTTCAGAAAATTCAGTGCCCGGCTGAGATGATTGCAAGCGCAGCGAGTAAAACAAGCCCTGAATTGGCACCTATCTCCAACGCCTATAATCCGACGCGTGGCAAGAATCGAACTGGCTTTTAATTAGCGGGATTTAACGGCACAAATTTACATCAGAGTCAGCACGGAAGAACAAGCGCGGATTCAGGATGGCTCCCTTGTCTCGCAAAAACAAAGACTACTTGAGTATGTGGAAGGCCAGAACCGCCGCGATCAAAGTTGGGGCGTGGTGGTGGATGTTTATTGCGACGACAAATCAGCAAAGGACATGAACAGGCCGGAGTTCCAAAGGCTTTTGCAGGATGTAAAAACAGGCAGGATCAATTTAATTTTATCCACCGAGCTATCGCGCCTCTCTCGTTCGCTTAAAGATTTTTGCGAAGTATGGGATCTGTTCAAAAAGCACAATACCGGATTTATCACCTTACGCGAGCAGTTCGATACGACTACGGCCGCAGGTGAAATGATGGTGTTCAATTTGATGAACTTCGCCCAGTATGAGCGAAAGCAAACGGCGGAACGGATTTCTGCGAACTGGGCATCACGCGCCAAGCGCGGCCTTTGGAACGGCGGCCAGGTGCCACTGGGATTTGACCGTAATCCCAAAAGTCCGGGCGAATTATTGCCAAATGCCATCGAAGCCAAGACTGTGCAGGAAATTTTTGAGACATTTTTAGAGGTGGGATCAGTCCGTGAAACGTGCAGGGAAATGTCCCGTAGAGGCGTGTTTTCCAAACGCTATACGAACAAACACGGGATTGAAAAAGGCGGCGGTCACTTTACAGTATCAAGCCTTTTTCGGATTCTAACCAACCGTGCTTATGTCGGTATCCGCGAGATCAATAAGGCTAGGAACGAATTGGAATCGGTCAAAGCCTCCTGGCCCGCGATCATCGACGAAAAACTATTTGAGAAAGTGCAAAAGAAG
This sequence comes from uncultured Bdellovibrionales bacterium, assembly GCA_964612065.1. GTDB lineage: Bacteria > Bdellovibrionota > UBA1018 > CAIPTA01 > CAIPTA01 > JAKFYM01. Next base: position 4,166 of record CAZTCD010000052.1, read on the forward strand.
CTCTCAGGCAACAAAAACAAGTATAAACCCGATACTTGGAAGAAATACCCGTATCCGCTCACCGAGAAATTGGTCTGCGCGGAATGTGGTAAAAAGATGGGAGGAAAATCGGCGCACGGTAAAAACCGCAAGCACCATTACTATGCCCATCCCCGTCAGCTCCATAGCGATGGCATAAGCCAGCACAAGCGATGCCGAATTGAGACTGTAAGAGCGGAGCGCATGGAGGATATTTTGCTTAAAAGCATTAAAAACCTTCTTGAGACTCCAAACCTGATTGAGCATTGGCTCGACGTTTATGCGAAATCGAACAATTCCGAGATTCCTGCCCTAGAGGGAAAGCTAAAAACGATTGACAGCGAGATTGAGCAGAAGAAAAGGCGCGTTCAGAATCTGGTGGCAAGAATTGCGGATTTGCCGCCAGAAGTTCCCGCCGATGGTTTTTATGCGCAAATTCAAGAATGGAACCAGAAGGTCATCGAGCTTGAACTGTTAAGAAAAGAGCTGTTTTCAAAGTCGGTGGTTTTGCGTACTCAAGCCATTGATAAAACCGCATTGGTCGAAAAATTGAAAAACATGATCCAGCGGCTTGAGGCAACACCGGTTGAGCATCGTAGGCCCCTTTATGCGAATTTAATCGAGTTTGCCGAAATTCATCCAACCAAGATCAGAGTGGGCGTTCACGCGCCCACTCTGCCTTTTAATGAGCACAAAAATGCCACCGGAACCGATGGCGGTCCGTTAGGCAAAAATTCAAATTTTAGGGACTGTGAACCCAGAAACTTATCCCTCGCAAGCAGTGGGGGTTCGACCACTGTTACGATTGGTGCCGAGAGCCGGAATCGAACCGGCACGCAGGTTTTACCCCGCGAGGGATTTTAAGTCCCTTGTGTCTACCAATTCCACCATCCCGGCAGTGAAAGAGAAGATCAACCTAGCTCAATTCAATAGATTTCGGCAATACCTTACGAATTGATCGGGATAAGTTTCACAATTAAATCCTCTATAGGATGGAAATCCAGCCTGAAACGCAAAAAAAGCCCCCGCTCAATGCGGAGGCCTTTTTCATTCAAGCCTGAAAGCTTACTTAACAGCCTTTTTGAATTCCATTCCAGGACGAAACTTAGGAACAGAGTGAGCTGGAATCTTAAGCTCAGCACCAGTCTGAGGATTGCGGCCTTTGCGAGCCTTACGCTTTGCCTTATAGAAGCTACCGAAACCAACCAGCGTTACCACATCTCCTTTTTTCACGGACTTCTTGATGATGTCCAGGGTGGAGTTGAGCATGCTTTCCGCTTGGGTCTTGGCAATGCTATGCTCTTTCGCGAGTTGATCTACGATTTGTGCCTTGTTCATTTACTACTCTCCTCCAGAGAATTCTGGTTCGTGTGTCTAAATCTGCGAATACCGTATCGACAGCGTTCTTATGCAGACTGTTTGATCCAAAAAAAGTTATCAGGAAATTCAAGACCGTCAAGGCCTTTCGGACTTGGGTGTATCAACCTCTACCCACAGTCATAAAAGTTCTCTGCCGGTTACCATTTGAGTTGACGGCACCTCCGAGGCATCGCGCCCCAGCAACAACAGCTTCAACTTTTCCTCGAACCATTCCCCAAGGCCACCCGCGCCCTCTGTCCACCAGGGCTGTTTTAAGCCAGGGTCCACTAGAGGAAAAAAATCAGGCCTGCACCTATCGCAGTTTCCACAATCCGAATCTGGCAGGCCTAACCTGGCGGCAACAACTCTCTTTCTACATTTTCCACCCAACCAAGACCTCCATAGTGCGGCAAATCTCTCTCGTTGGCCCGTATCTTTGAGCTCAAGAAGTCGATACACTTCACTTCTGCGCCAAAATGCAAGACCGGAAGCCTCCCCTCCGGATCGCCCAGCCCGTCCCACCTCTTGCCAATAGCTCTCTAGATCATAGGGCATGGAAAAGTGGATCACCCGGTCAACATAGGGATAGTCAATCCCCATTCCAAAAGCAGAAGTGGCACAGACAATACGAAGAGCTCCATCACGAAAAGCCTTTGAACGTGCCTTTCGAATCGAAGATGGGAGGCCGGCATGATAGGCAGCGGCAGGAAAACCGCAAGACAGCAACCACCGCGCAAGATCATCAGCCTCACGACGCGTACAGCAATAAAGCAAAGCGCTACTCGGCGCCGCCAAATTTCTCAAGGCGGATACGACCAAAAGCCACCTGAGATCTTCAGTCTCCAACGGTAGAACTTGAAGGTGAAGATTAGGCCGCCCAATATCCAGATCAAGCCGCTCATAATCGTCGGCCAATTCGTTCATCCAAGCACTACTATCCGCCACGGACATGCTGGCTGATAGTCCCAGAAGAAGAGAATCCCGTCCCAGCCATTTTCGGAAACTCTCGAACAACTCGTTGTATGCAGGGCGAAACTGCCTCCAGTCTTCAAGGCAGTGCATTTCATCGATAGCCACCAAATCAGGCATTGCCTGCATAGTTCTAAGACGGGCCAAGTATCCACGTCGTTCCCAGATCGCAAGCCGCTCAGGCGACAAAAAACAAAGATCCCAATTCCGGCTTTCCAATAATCGGTGAAATACAGGCAAATCTTTCCGATTCTCGCTGAAGGTGATCGCTCTTAAACCAACCTTGCGGGCTGCAAGAACTTGATCCTCCATCAACGATACCAGCGGACTGACAATCCAAACCCTCCATCCCCAAGCCGCCGCAGGCATCCAATAGCATACGCTTTTCCCGAACCCTGTGGGAAAGCCTGCAAAAACAGATCTCCCATGGCCCAAGTGAAACAATACCTGCTCTTGCAGAGGTTTTAAGACAAAGCCAGCCCGCTGCCGAGCCTCAGCTCGTGCCAAGTCGAGCATCCGTAACCATTCAGGACCTGCATTTACTCCCAGCATTCACTTCAGCGGAAGCAATACAGATTCCAGGTCAGATAGATTTAATGCATTTTATAGGCTGGGTTCCGGTTCTAGTTTTGGACTTCGGAGATAGAAAAATATACCACTCAGATTGAATATGATCTGAATGGTAACCAACATAGTAAACAACTCTGGCCCATGCGAAGAACCCACGAGCCCGAAAAGGGCCTCAAAGGCAGCATGACCAACGCCTAGCCCTGCCGGAGCTACTGGAATGGCCGTCGTAAGAAGCCCGATAGGTACCAGTAATAAGTACTGGAAAGCTGAAAGAGTATTATCGTCAATGGCTCTCGCGGCCATCATAATTACGGTAACCATGCACAAATGGTTCACAACTGAGATTAGCACTGAAGCGATCAGAATCCAGGGTCTCTCACGATAACTAAGCCAAGCGTCGTAGGCCTGAAGAAATACTTCCCCCAATCGGTAACGGGCGAGAAACTCCATTCGTCTGCGAAGATATGCCAGAGGCCCCCAAACCGACAGCATGATGTATCCGAAAAAAGCTACCACTCCAACGGCAAGACCCAATACCGGCAAGGCAATCGCTCTCAGCTGTGGACTCTCCCACACAGCAGGCCCAGAAATAATCAATGGCGATGCACTCACGAGTATCAAGCCAAACACACCTATCACCCGGTCCAGCAAAATCGACGTTAAAACAGGCGTCTTTTTTTGCCCTTTCCGGTCTCCTATCAAATACCACGCTTTGATCAGGTCTCCGCTCACAGCTCCCGGCATAGTGGTATTGAAAAAGGCGCCAATCATACCATACCGAATTACCTGGCGCATAGTCAGGTCAATACCTTGCCCGGCAAGCAGCAGCTTCCACCGAAACAGCGACAAGCTGATCGCTAGCAAAACCAATCCGAAGGAACTAAACATGAATGTGGTATGGGAAAAACCTTGCTTCACCACTTCGAGATCGAGCTTCCCTTTGGCCACCATATAAGCAATCACGCCAAATGCGAGGGCGAATTTAGCTATGAGCTTGATCTTTTCTTTCAACTTGCGCCCCATCACAGCCTAGCCCAAACCTGCTTCATAAAATTTTGAAAAATTCCTTCCCCAATGCCTGGTCTGTATAGCTCAGTTCCTTTATCAGGGTTCAGAAAACAGTCCGCGCCATTTCCCTGTTTTTTTCTTCTCACCAAGCTCTCTTCGCCAGCTACGAGCCCTCGTTCAGGGTGGAACTGTACCCCCCAAATAGGTGCATCCAACATATCAAAGGCCTGTATCCGGCAATTGCGACTGGAAGCCGTAAGCCGAAAGTTTTCCGGCAGGGAAATAACCTCGTCCGAATGATACTCGAAGGGATAAAATCTGGAAGGCAGCCCTTCCAAGATCGGTGACAAACACCTTACTTCAACTTCAGCCCAGCCAAATTCACTTTTTTCAGCGATACCCGTTTGCGCACCAAAAGCTCGAGCAATCAGCTGCTCACCGTAGCAAATTCCAAGGGTAGGAATTTTCATTTCATAGAGCGTCTTGATGGCCTCCATTTCCTTTTCAATCCATGGAGCCGTTTCTTCAATTCTTGTTTTCGACCCTGAGAGTACAGCTCCATGAAACTCATCGAGGGCTTCAGGTATCTGAGAGTCAGGAGCCCTTACCGAAATCACTTCGATCGGCCCAAAACCTTGAGATCCTATTTCCAGCAATTTCCGAATCTCAGGGCACCCATGAGGTGGGTCGAACGTATTATCGATTATGAGGATCCTTTTCACCGGTCCTTCTTCTGAGCTTCGAAAAAACGGAGCTCTACGTATTTCATAAATATGGAATGAGCTGCGTTTATGGATATCACGAAGCCGGGAAAACCATCAAGAATGCCCAGTTTCCAGAAATAAGTCTCCAGGAACTTTCCCAAAGGCTTCAGCAGAATCCGCCCCCACGTTCCTCGCTCCCCTCTCTCCAAAGCTACCCGCGCTCCTAAGCGAGAGAAGCGTATATTGGTGAGTACGTTCTCGCCCACATCGCGAAAAGTGTAATGAAGAAGGTCCTTCTCGAGACGTTTTGTTTCACCATTTACCTGAAGTGACTCGTGCACTGCCGGCTCAGTCCAACGCCCGAACTCCTTTTTGACCAGTCTAACCAGACGATTGGGGTACCATCCTCCATGAACGATCCATCGGTTGAGGAACCAGGTCTTACGAGGAACTTCCGCACCCTTGAATGTACCCGGCTCTTCCAAAAAGTTAAGAATCTCGTCCTTCAATTCCCGGCTAACCTCTTCGTCCGCATCGAGGAAAAAGACCCAGGGTTCCGCCGTCTGGCCCATGGCCCAGTTTTTCTGTTGCCCATAGCCGTTCCAGGGATGCTCTAACACCCGAACCCCCTCTCCCCTGGCTAGCTCACAGGTACGATCGGTGGAGCCAGAATCTACAACTAGGACCTCTCCTGCCCATAAGACGCTCCGCACAGAGCGAAGGATATTGTGCTCCTCGTTAAGAGTAATGATTACGACGGAGAGAGGTGGACGGCGCGGCATTTTGTCCACTATAACGAAAGGCTATGAAAGTAGCTATTGTTGGAACTGGTTACGTGGGACTCGTTGCAGGCACTTGCTTTTCCGAAACCGGAAATGAGGTGGTCTGTGTGGACATCGATCCGGGTAAAATCGCCAAACTGCGGCAAGGTGAGAGCCCTATTTATGAACCTGGCCTTACGGAACTATTGAAAAAAAATATTGCTGAAGAACGCCTCTCTTTCACCACCGATCTAAAAAGTGCGGTTGAACAGGCGCAGGTGATCTTTCTCGCCGTGGGTACCCCATCCTCTCAGGATGGCTCGGCAGACCTTACAGCAGTACTAAAAGTCGCTGGTGATATTGGCTTGGCGATGAATGGCTACAAAATCATTGTCAATAAAAGCACGGTGCCCGTAGGCACCGCAAAAAAAGTCGCAGAGATCGTAAAGTCCAAAACCTCCCAGCCCTTCAATGTAGTTTCTAACCCGGAGTTTCTAAAAGAAGGCTCTGCGATAGATGATTTCCTGAAGCCTGATAGGGTCGTAGTCGGCACGGATAGCGATGAGGCCTGGAATATAATGCGCGAACTTTATGAGCCGTTCGTGCGCCAAGGCAATCCGATTTTAAGGATGAATAACGTTTGCGCAGAGATGACAAAATATGCGGCCAACGCGATGCTCGCTGTTAAAATTTCGTTTATCAACGAGATAGCCTTACTGTGCGATAAAGTTGGAGCTGACGTGGAAAGTGTTCGTGCAGGCATAACTTCCGACGTTCGCATTGGAAGGCATTTCCTTTACCCGGGGCCTGGGTACGGAGGTTCGTGCTTTCCGAAAGACGTAAAAGCCCTCTTGCGTACTGGCAAAGAAGCCGGACTCCCCATGAATGTTATCGCCGCCGCCGAGCTTGCTAATGAGAAGCAAAAAAACGTTCTCGGCGAAAAAATCACAAAGCATTTTGGCTCATTGAGCTCTCTTAAGGGAAAAACCATTGCTCTTTGGGGCCTGGCATTCAAACCAAACACGGATGACATGCGAGAAGCTCCCGCTCTTGTACTAATTGATCAGCTCATAAAGGCTGGGGCGAAAGTTCAGGCATTCGATCCAGTGGCCTTTGAAACTGCGCCAGAATCCTTGAAACACCAAGGCACCGATCTCTCGGCGTTCCGACTCGCAGATTCCGCCTACGAAGCACTTAATGGAGCTGATGCGCTAGCCTTGGTAACCGAATGGAATGAGTTTCGTACCCCTGACTTTGAAAAGATCAAGGCATTGCTCAAACAGCCGGTGATTTTTGACGGAAGAAACCTCTGGAAGCCGGATAGCCTCAAAAAGCGGGGCTTTACCTATTATGGTATCGGCCGAAAGTGATCGGGCTTCATTTTCATGGTTGCTCCGCTCTGGTTCCGGCATCCAATCCCTTTTGCGCTAAACTCTTCAAGTCCACTTTGATCTGTGAAATTTCCACTTTGGAAGAGGTGCGAACATTTAACTCTTTGCTAAATAGATAAAGCGTACAATCCGCAATTCCTGGGGATGCGCAGATATAGAGGTCTCCCTTTACCAAATATTTTCCCGCTTGATCCAATGGACTAGAGCCACTTTCCCGGTCTACCAAGTTTCGATATGCCAGCCGCGTTACGGGCTCCCAAGCCCCGTTATCCAGCATTCGAGAAATCACAAGTTTCGTTGGAAACCCTGGCGGCAGGAAATATCCAGGCTCGTCGTCATAAACAACAACCACCTTTCCCCCCGGGGCGATTTCATCCGTGGTGAGATTCACGGAAACTTCGTGAAACTTCGGAGCAAATGCTTTCTTGGCCTGCAGGATTAAAACCATGGCGGCCAAGCTAAGCAGCAAACCACCGAAATATGCGGGCATTCTTCGCTTCAGCAAACGGCCGAGCATTCTCTATCCCACCTTCATGCCGGCAACGCGAAGCATCGCCTCCAGAATGATTCGTTTACTCATTTTGGATTTTCCGGCAAATCGGTCTTCGAAAAGAATGGGGAACTCAATAAGCTTGAAACCTTTTTTCCAGGCTCTCCACTTCAGCTCAATCTGAAAGGCATATCCTTCCGAACGAAGCGTGCTTATATCCACAGCCTCAAGCACACTCCTCTTCCAGGCATTATAGCCACCAGTCATATCCTGCACGGGCATTCCAAGAATCGACTTGGCATAAATACTGCCGCCACGGCTGATCAGCTTTCGCGCAAATCCCCAGTTTCTAACCCCTCCCCCATCTACATAGCGAGATCCCAGAACCACGTCGTAGTCCTTCAGAAGACGCCAGAACTCAGGAAGATAAGAAGGGTTATGGGAGAAATCGGCATCCATTTCGCAAATTGCGTCATAGCCACGGTCCAAGGCCCATGCAAACCCGGCCACGTAAGCTTTTCCCAGTCCATTCTTTTGCGACCGATGCAAAACAAAAACCCTAGATTCCTTTTTTGCAATCTCCTCAGCGAGCTTTCCTGTGCCGTCTGGTGAGTTGTCATCCACCACGAGTACATTCACTTCTTGCACTCCATACAAGTGCGCCTTGGAGTCCGCGATCTGAAACACAGCCTCCATGAGACCTTTCAGGTTCTGAATCTCATTGTAGGTAGGTATTACGATCAGGAACTTCAAGGCGTTCTGCTTCTTTCTGAAGTGCTATCTAAAACCGAATCACAAACTAAAATGGAATCTCGTCTTCGGTAAATGCAGACTCCTGCACTTGAGGCATATCTCCCACTGGCTCATTCATTCCGGCGCCCATACCCGCGCCCGCACTTGAAGCGGACGCATTGGCTCCACCGAGAAACTGCACCGTGCTCGCAACGATTTCGGTGGTAAAACGCTTATTTCCGTCTTTATCATCCCAGGAGCGGGTTTGCAGCCTGCCCTCTACGAAGCACTGTCGCCCTTTAGCCAGGTATTTCTCACAAAGCTCGGCCAGCTTTCCCCAAACTACTACACGATGCCACTCCGTTCGCTCTTGTTTCTGGCCAGATTTATCGTTCCACGATTCAGATGTTGCCAGGTTGAAATTCGCCACAGCAGTACCGGTATTCGTATAACGAATTTCAGGATTGTTGCCGAGACGACCGATTAGAAGAACCTTATTTACAGACATAGACTTCCTTATTCCCCTTCCCGTCGGAAGGCGCATGAGTGATGTGATAAGTAACAAGGGGTTTACTGACCGCTAAGTTTTACCGGCGGCAGTGTAAGGAAGTCAAGGAGAGGTAGGAGGAGAGGCCTTTGCACCGCCCTCAGAAGCTGCATCATTCTGAGAAGAGGGGGCAGCATCTTCAATGACGCGCGAAGTCTGATAGTTTCGCAGCTTCAGATTTGAAAAGAGCTTTTCTCGTTCAATTTTGGCTTCCCAATGTCGCCGCAATGAAGATCTGGCGATCGAAACGTCCCGTTTATAGAGAAAAGGATCGAAACCGCAGCTCGTACAAATAAGCGCCTGCCTCTTTCGAAGGCGATAGAAAAACTCGAAGCCCATCCAATAAACCAGGTAAAGAACCACACCTTTGAAACCAAAGATTGGAAAGGTGATTAAATTGGTGGTCAAAGTTAATACAGCTATCTGCAGGTGGTGGCGAACGCCAACTTTGCGAATCGTATTAGTCGATTGATGAAAATGGCAGAGCGGGCAAAAGAAATGAAGCTTGCCTTCCCTGACAAAATAAAAAGATCGGTCCGGCGCCATCCTTGGCCTCCTTACTCATTATAGAAGGGGGCCCCATGTACCCTCAAGGTGTTTTTCATTGAAGAGAATTGCCAGGGATTCCTACAATAAAGAGATGAGGCTTTTGCTTCTTTTAATCGCGCTCTTTTCCTTTCCGGCCCACGCAGAATTTGGGGCTCACTTGGCGTCGCATTTTGAGTTCGGCTCTATGGGCGGAGAAGCAGCAGACGTTTACGAGAGCCGATCCATGGGGGCCTTTGGCCTCCAAGCCATGCCGGGTTATCGCCTGATGGGTAAGGCTCTATTGGCGGGCCTAATGTTTGATTTGAGATTTTTCAGTCAACTATCGGGAGGAACGTCGGTAGGTTTTGGGGGCAAAAGCTTATTAATCGGCCCCGCCGTAGCCTATGAGCTGAATATGGTTAAAATGCTCCTTGGCTGGGATCTTAGAGCAAGACACTCTACCACCACGCCCATGACTACCTACAAAGGTTCCGGCTTACGACTACTGCTCGGGTATCGCCTGGGGGGAAAAGGAAATGTCTGGGGCGAGCTCCAATACCTTAAGACAACCTATAAGATGCGAACGGTGTCCGGAGAGGATACTGACATCTCAGAGAGCCCTATCAGCTCCTCTATGGTGGGCTTTGGGATATCGATTTCATACTAAGATAACCCCATAGGCTCGAATGGTTATGGTTACAAAACGCGGACCGGCCCCTCCTAGATTCTCTAGGGGGGCGGCTTGGTAGGAAGAAGTAGCGGAGTTCGAATAGATAATTTTTGAAATGAACCAGCTAAGTAACAAACGTTCCACAATCTCAGGCAGCGTTCACACCAACCCTATTTGCGATCTCCGTGCCAATAAGGCCCAAAATCATAACTAGTTGAAAACACTAGGATTCATTTAATTGCATTGCGTCAAAACGCTGCCGCCAAAGCGCCACCGGTAACGAATTGACTCTTTTCGACCCGTGTAAGTCTTACACGAAGCCAATATGCAACCCTGCACTTATTCCTGAGAGAGGTAAACCTCAAGCGGCTTCATATTTGTGATTCCGTGCCTCCGGAAAACCACACTCTGGTCGCCGTAGGCGGTAAACATATCAATTCGCTTATTTTGGATGGCAGCGCCGATGTCTATTGCCTCAAAGTAACCATCATGAATACTGCCGTCCGGCAGTCTGGCCCCTACGGCCACAGGGATAAATATTTTAGATGGAATAGGAACCACGTTTGGATCAACAGCCACCGACCGGAATGGCTTCAATACATAATCTTCAAGCCCATAACCATAAGGGGCCGAGGGTGGGCACCAACGCCAACGAATTTCCCCTCCCACCCGGACATGAAAGTTAATAATGCGCCCATCCAGAAACTTTCCGGTTCCCTCCATCTTCAAGCCAGCCAAAAACTTTGCGCTAACCCGAGCAAGAATATTCCCGTCTTTGTCTCTTAGAATTTTGTCGCGAGGCTGCCCGTCCTCTTCTTCCAGCGCAACCCAATAAAAAGTTGGCTTGAGATCCCCGATCTTCCTGAGCCCTGGGGGTAGCTCTCTCTGTTCACCACTGACCGCTAAGGCAAACGTAGGAATAGCAAAGCTGTATAAAAGGGATATTAGAAACGATCGAAAAAAGAACTTCCTGGAATTCATCCGTGCCCTCCTTGGACTTTTGGATTCCGACTAGACTCATTACTCCAGCTTTCGCTGACACTCCCCTAGCCCCTCATCCGTCTAGATTTCCTTCCAGACTGACAAGTAGCGGCGTACAACCTCAAAGCCAAGGGGCGTGTAATAATTGTAAGCGTTAGTCCAGTCGATACAAGTACGTTTCGCACCCTGCAATACTAGTTCTCTTAATGACAGACCAAGCAAGACTTTACCGGCACCGCGTCCTCGCTCTGACTTAGAGATTCCTATCGGTCCAAGACAGGAATCCGTGTCATCCTCCTCTGATTTCGCGGTAAGCGGTAAACGTAAAGCCCCTGGATTCCAGCCCACCTGAAGTGGCTGTATCCGCCCTCTTTTCGCCAATCGAGAAAAGCCGATGACTCTCCCTTTCTCGTCGCGCAGCAAATTCCAGAACGCTCTTTTAGTATCGCTCCTGCTTCCCCAGAACAGCCACTCCCGTCTCCAGCGCCCGGGGAACTCTTGCTCGAGGAAACTAGCAAGCGCAGCTTTATCCTGCTCTTCTTCCACTAATCCAAGTGTCCAATCTCGTTCTCTTGCAATTTGCAGAGCGCCTTCACAGTAACTCACACACTCTCCCCCCAAAGGGGAGCCCACATAATCCGCACAGTCTGCTGCTGAAAATCCCTTTTTAACCAAAACCTCGGTCATTAATCGCCCCGCTGGCTCGTCCACGGGCACTCCTGGCAAGAAATGAAATTCCTCACTTCCGATAGCCACCCTGGTTTTGTTTTTCTGCCTGGCAATCTCCTCGATGCCATCTACGAACGATGCTTCGTGCCCCTCTTTGACTTGGCCGTAAAGGCTCACCCAAAGGCCATGAGGAAAAATCCCCGCATCTTTACCTGCCGAGGACGCCTCAGCCAGGAGAACAGGAATTCCATTGGCATCACCGATGCTATATTGGAGCAATTTCTGTTCAGTCAGATTCCAGCTCAGATCGTTCTCACTTACCTGATAGAACGCACCGTGACACTGATTCCAGGAGTGCACCATTTCTTTCGGACTAACAGGGGTTGATTCCATAGATAAATCTTACTCTACAAGACGGAATTTACCGTCTATGATCTTTAAACTTGAACCAGTTCAGCATTGGAGGCTTCGTGACCGTAAATAAGTTATTCCTGCCCCTTTCCCTATCCATCACAGCTTTGTTCCTTGGGGCGTGCACGCAAAACGAAAGCCTGGCGAATGATTCAGGTATTACCTATGTAAAAAAAGAGAGCTCCGCTCCTGGCGTTGTTGCGAAATTCGACGGCAAAGAAATCAGCCTGGACGACCTGGAAAAAAGCAGCCCGGAAATCTACTCGGCTCGCCTAGAAGTATACAAAGCCCAGAAATCAGCCCTTGATGAATACATTCGCAATCAAGTTCTGGAAGGCCTCGCCAAGAAAAGCGGTAAATCGATGGACGATTTCATGCGCAGTGAAATGGAGAGTGCAAAGAAAAAAATATCGGACAAAGAAGTAGAGGCATTCCTGAAGAGCCGAAATATTCCCGACACCCAGAAAGTTCCGACGGAAGTTCGCGATCAGGTTCGCGGCCTTTTGCATGTGCAAAAAATCGTGTCGGCGGCCACTCGCTCCAATCATGTCGAATTTTATTTGAAGCGGCCAAAAGCGTCTCCGCTTGACTTTAAACTTGATGGAGAGCCCACCTGGGGCAACGCAGATGCTCCGATAACCATAGTCGAGTATGCAGATTTTCAATGCTACTACTGCGGGAAAGCTCGTGAACGAATCAGTGAACTTAAGAAGATTTACGGCAAAAAACTAAGGATTGTTTACAAACACTTCCCCCTGCCTAATCATACGGAAGCCCGGCCGGCCGCAGAAGCTTCCATGTGCGTCAACGAGCAGGGATCCGATAAATTCTGGAAGTTTTACGATATCGTTTACGACAATCAAAAGGCTTGGACCAAAGAAGACTTCAAAGAGTATGCAAAGAAGTCTGGCGCTGATTTGAAAAAATTCGAAGAGTGCTTTGATTCTAAAAAATATAGCGCACATATTGATGCCTCATTGGCTGAAGGCCAGCGCCTGGGAATCAACTCCACTCCTTCTTTCTTCGTTAATAGCCAGCTCGTAAAAGGCGCTCAGCCTTTAACTGAGTTCCGCGAAATTATCGACGAATCGGTGAATTAGCGATGAGGCGGGCCAAAATCGTCTGCACTCTTGGCCCCGCATCAGCGAATCCCGACACCATTCGGGAGCTGATGCGCAAGGGCTTGGACGTAGCTCGCTTGAATTGCAGCCACGGCTCGCACGACGACCTAACTCGTATGGTAAAGTTGGTCAGGGAAGCGAGCGAAGAGCTCGCTCGCCCCGTGGCCATTTTACTGGACCTGCAAGGCCCCAAAATTCGTATTGGAAAATTTCCTGACGGCCCAGTTGTGGTGAAAGCTGGCGACAAGATCACTATCACAGTAAAAGCAAATGAACCTTGCAGCGCCACCAAACTTTCTACTACCTACAAAGAACTTCCACTCGACGTAAAACCAGGTGACCGCATTCTCCTGGACGACGGAAACGTGGAGTTACGCACGATCTCTACTGATGGCCAATTGGAAGTGCAGGCCGAGGTGGTTTTTGGCGGAAAGCTTTCCAATCACAAAGGCATGAACTTGCCAGGTGTTAAAACGTCGGTTCCCAGCCTCACCGAAAAAGACAAAGCGGATCTGCTTCATGGCTTGGATCTTGATGTGGACTATGTGGCTTTATCCTTTGTTCGTCAGCCTTCGGATGTGCGCGAAGTACAACAATTGATACACACTCACCTCAAGAACGTTCCTGTTATCGCGAAGATTGAGAAGCCGGAAGCTGTTAAAAATATCGACGACATCATCGCCGTAGCTGATGGAGTGATGGTTGCGCGCGGAGACATGGCGGTTGAGATTTCGCCCCAAATGGTTCCGAGCGCCCAAAAAATGATCATTCATAAATGTAATGTGGCTGGCTTGCCCGTTATCTTAGCTACCCAGATGCTGGAAAGCATGATCGACAATCCTCGCCCTACCAGAGCGGAAGCTTCGGATGTGGCGAATGCGATTTTTGATGGCGCGGATGCGGTAATGTTGTCGGCTGAGACGGCCTCTGGAAAATATCCCGCGCAAACAGTTCAGATCATGACTGACATTATCAAGCAGGCAGAGAAAGACCGCGAATCTCTCAAAGTCAGAAAGCCGGCCGAACCGCCCATTATCTCAATTCCCGATGCAATTGAACACGCTGCCTCACAGGTGGCCATGGAAACGGGCGCAAAGGCGATTGTATGCGTCACAAATTCTGGAAAAGCTGCTCAAGCGATATCCAAATTCCGGCCCAGGGTTCCCGTCTTTGCGATAACGGACCGAAAAGAAGTACTGCAAAGATTGGCGCTGATCTGGGGAGTAAAGGGAGTGCTCATTCCCAAAGTGGTTCCAGAAATTGATGCCCTCACCATGGCCGAGAGAGCTGTAGTTGGATGGTGGAACAAATACCTGGTTCCTGCCCTGAAGCCGCTTCAAAAAGGCGACCTGCTTGTAATGACGATCGGGATTCCCACTATGGTTCGCGCTAAAACGAACACTGTCACCGCTCACATTATTAAGGGCAACTAGTCCAACTTTCAGAGCTCCTGCAAGGCTCTTAGCCAAGGGGCAGACAAGCGTTCCCATTGCTGTCGCGTTTCAGATGGCATGTACGTAGAAAGTTCTTCGCCCGCTTGAAGGGTCATAGCAATTTCAAGCAGCCTTGCAGCCCTTACGGGCTTTCCTGAGGACTCAACTTCCGAGGCGTAAAACTGCCTATTGGGGTCAAAAAACTGCTTATTCAATCCGTAAAACGCATCCAGAGCTGCCCAGCGAAAAAGGGGAAGTTCCAATCGAGCCGCTGAAGCCAGAAGAGCACGAATAGCAAGCACCTGATCCTCGAGATGCAAATTACCACCATCAGAGCGCTTTAAAGCCCCTCCAAGCTCAAAAGTACCAGCAAGGGAACCGCCAGGTTGCTGTGCAATATGTACCAGGAAGTTCGTAAGACCCATTTGAAGAAGCATCAACTTTTTGCGAATCTCCAAAAGATCTGAAATCAAATTTGATTTTCCATCGTTAGTGGGAGTTCGCAACAAGGCTGAGTTCGTCTTTTCCATACTCTCGGTAGCGCCCATGAATTCATCTAATGCGAGTACGTACCGAGCGATATCCGAAGTTCTAACAGTCGAGTCCCTCTTTCCGTTCACCAAGGAAACGAGTCCAGCCACCGTAGACACTTTTGCTCCCTTTATCTCTTGATACTGATTTCCCCACAAAATCTCTCCCTTATCCAAAAACAGAAACGCAGGGGATAAATCAAGCACAAGATTCTGCAAAATCGCACCAGCATTTCCGAGAGACAATGCAAACAGAATATCTTTTGGAAACAAGGCCCCATCAACAGCGTCGCCTCCGGGAATATCTTTCAGCAGCTCATTCATTCGAACGGATCCAATTGAAGTATCAAATTGATTACTTTCCCAATCTCGAAGAAAATGAATCTGCCGGGAAACTCCTCGCAACAAATCCGCTTGAGCCGAAACAGAAACCGATTTTGAAGCTGAATTTCTGTTCATTAAAAATGAAGGCCCGGCCGAAAATTTATCTGGAACCGCAAACGAGGTGCGAACGGTCATCAATTGCTTGATGTCAAAAACTTGTCGAGGTTCCCCATCTATCGCCAGTAGAAAAGAGGGAAAT
Organism: uncultured Bdellovibrionales bacterium; assembly: GCA_964612065.1. Classification (GTDB taxonomy): domain Bacteria; phylum Bdellovibrionota; class UBA1018; order CAIPTA01; family CAIPTA01; genus JAKFYM01. The sequence continues at coordinate 19,641 of CAZTCD010000052.1, forward strand.
GGCTTGCCTTGAGGCATTCTGAAGCCGCCGATGGCAAGGAGCTTCATCACCGGCTCCAGGATCGCAGCCCGCAGTTGAGCGCCATCGCTCTCTGGAAGAAACTTATGGGCAAGAGCTAGACTCAAACCGATTTGGCTCGCTCCGGTTTGAATTTGCGAGGCGGCCGGAACAAGAGCTGCTACCTTTACTGAATCTCGCCCAGACAGAGTAACTTGAACTTCGGGAACCTCGATACCTCTGAGGGATTGCCGAAAACTTCTCTTTGTCCACTCCGACAGCCTTGGTCGCACGAATCCCTTAACATCTTTATTAATACTGGCAATTAGCTTCAGGAACTTGAATGCCTCTCCCTCTACCTGATCTCTTACCAACTGAGGAAGCTGAGGCAATAACTTTGCCAACTCAACTTTCGCGCCATCCACCAATGTCCGGTGAACTGACTGGTCTACCTGGGCAGATATTTTTTCTACACCATATTCATTTAATTTCTTGAATATGACCATTTTTTGAATGCCAAGCACTGGGTTAAGACAGTGCTTTTTCGCAAGGCAATCAAGTTGATCCTCGCTCTTATCAGAGAAGAAATCATACAGCTCGGGTGAGATTTTCTGAAAATCCCCCCTATTGTTTGGGTCCTGTAATCTCCAAACTGTAATCAGAAGCGCCAATGCATCCTGCGCATCTTCTGTGTATTCAATCTGCTCAGAAAGCACGCCGGCGCCCGACAGCAGCTTGGCTTCCTTTGGCGGGAGTTTTACCTTAAATTCCTTCAGTGCTCGATTTACCACCGCTAAACTTTCCTTAAGCCTGCGAGATTTTTTCATCGAGTCGATCAAACCAGACAAAGTCGGGCGCAACTTTTCATATTGCGTACGAATTCCCATGACAGTGTTTCTCTGCATTGTATGCGAGATCTTCAATTGAGGAATGCGCTCCAGAAGCCAGGCAACATAGCTATCTACCACTGGAAGGCCATCATCGAGATCTGCGAGACGATTCGGCCAAGGAAAGACCCTTTGGCTTGAAGCCAAAAGCGGGCGCAGCTGATTAACGAGCTCTCGAAGCTCTTTGTCCATCTGAGTAGCCTGCTTTTTGATTTCCGGCTCCCCCTCTCCGATTATTGCTGCAGTAAGAATGCTGTTTTCAAAGCTAACTTTAGTAAAGTTCGCAGGATTTCCGTAGAATCCAGCATAGAGCCCCTTAGCCAGTCCAGAAATCTGGTCGTCTTTGGTCTGCTCTGCCAGCCCTTGAATTGTATCTACCAGTCGAAAAAACTCCGTAGTCGAATACCGAATACCAGAAAATTTTAAAGCAGTAGTTATCCGCCCAGGCGAAGGCGGAGGCTTCAAGGGCAATTTCGTATCCGTGATGGTACTCGGTTCCACGAGAGTAGCGTCTGCGAGAGGCCGCTTATCTGCCTGCCTTGTGCAGGAAAAGGCAACTAACATGATAATCAGCAGTATGATGTTTCTATGGATGGAATTCATACTTGATCCTCAAAAGAAGAAAGTCAGACTCAGCTCGTTCGTCAACGAACGATCGATATTTCTGCCGGCCACAGTGTTTATGACCTCAAAATCGAGTTTAAGGGGCGGTACGCTCTTGGTTCGCTGGTATAGAGCGATGGTGTCGTAGGAAATGCCTCCTCTGAGGCGATGAGCTTCACTGTTCGTGTCCCTTTCCAAGAGATCGTATCTTCGGCCCTGCGCTCCGCTATAACGATCAGAGAATTTTCGGGAGTACTCATAGCCACCTGCTATCCCGAAATCACCCCAGAAATTCCAAGTCACCGCGGTGCCCATCGAGATCGTGTCTCCCAGATTTCTCGAAACTTTCTCCTTGGTTTCGCGGCCTGGAAGTACGTCATTTTCATTCTGCGGCACTCTGGCGTCCACGCTATCTGGAAGGGTGAGTTTGTATCCGGCTTTTGCCGCTATCCGAAGTGCTGGAGTTGGAACATAGTTATGAAGCAGTTGCGCTTCAATCGCAGACTGTCCAAATGCCCCAAGATCGGCGAGATCGTCTGGGTCATTTGATTTACCGGTGGGCAATGTGAGGGTATTTCTCAATACCAGACTGTGCTTGGAACCAGTGACATGGAGAAAGCGCCAAAAAGAAACCAGTTGCAGGTCGCCAAGCAAGGTCTCCTTTCTGTCTTTGATTGGTTTGTATCCTTTCTTCTCGAGTTCCTTTGCTACCTCGTCCGTCATCCTCGTGTTTCGCAATTGATTGCAAGCTTCTTTCAGCTCGTCAACGGAAGTTGGCCCAAGCTTGTCACACACTTCGTCGGCATTAGAATTTCCTTGTGCCAGACTCAACTTGTTTTTGTAGAACACAACAGGAAGAGCAATTCCTACAGACAAGTCGTCCGTGATTCCCCGGGCAAAAATCGGTACAAAGTATTTTACATCTGGCTCGGTTTCAACCCTGAGCGTGCCGAGGTTCAGTTGATCGCCAAGACGATGCGTTCCGCTCAGCTGATTTAGAACAAGAACCAATGTTTCGATTTCGGGACTGATCCTCTTGAGTTGGTCTGAATTAAAATTAATGGTGTTTATATCGCTAAGAGCTTCTACGGATCCGGATGAATTGTATTTGGAATCCACTCCGGAGATCATCCCGTATCGAAATGCGGGGGAATTAACGCTCTTTGGAAGCGTCTCCGTTGAATCCATGGCGAAGCTCGGCCAAGGCATTACCAATAAGCCAAGCATTGCCCAAACCAGGCGCTTCAACAGGCGGGAAGTCATAGGGGGCTAAATTTAACCCGATGCGTCATATTTGTCGATAATTTGAATCAGATATTTTTCAAAAGAAACCCTTTAGTGTCAAATGCTTAGACAGTACTCAAAAGCTCTTCTTTCCTGCCTAAAAAAGGCCGTCTTTTTAAGGCTCTACGCCCCTTGCGGGCAGCGGCTCCGGGGAGGTAAAAAATGCTCTTCCATGGAACTCTCCCAACTAGAAAAGCTTCCTTCCACGCCCATGTGGATCCAGTACGCTTCGATAAAAAAAGACGCGCTGGATGCGCTCCTTTTTTATCGAATGGGGGATTTTTACGAGCTCTTTCTGGAGGATGCCATTGAGGCATCTGCAATTTTGGGGATTACCCTCACCGCCAGAAATAAAGGTGAGGAAATACCCATACCTATGTGTGGGGTGCCATTCCACAGTGCCACCAATTATATTAACCGCCTCCTAAAGGCGGGCAAACGAGTGGCTATTTGCGAGCAAACAGAGGACCCCGCTGCCACTAAAGGGATCGTAAAGCGAGAGATCGTTCGGATCGTTAGCCCAGGAATGGCTTTTGATTCCGACGCTTTGGATTCGGCCCAAAATAACTTTCTCCTGGTTCTTCATCTCAATTCAGACCCCAAGTCCGGAGCTTATTGCATTGTAGATCTAAGCACCGGGCTTTGGGAGTACGCCGATTTTTCCAGCTTCGAACAGTTACGAGACGATCTATCCTTAATTCAAGCACGTGAAGTTTCCGCTCCATCCTCAATAATAGGCACGGAAGCCTGGAACTTGCTCACCAAGGAGGTAGGCAGCGAATTCTTTTCCTGCACCACCCCATCTCCGGATTTCTATTTCTCACCGACCCATGGCCAACAAGATCTTTGCAGGCACTTCAACGTGCTCAACCTTGAAGGCTTCGGCCTATCTCTGGAATCACCGGCGATGCCGGCTATCGCTGCAACTTTTAGAATTATTCGGGAAACCCAAAAACAAGCTGACCTCGGGCACCTTCAGCCACCATGCCCGAGATCTCGCGAAGGCTTTCTCCAGCTCGATGAGACGACAATCGAGCATCTCGACCTGTTTCCCAAGCCCGGCCATGATCCTGCCGAAAGCGTATTTTTTCATCTGAACAGAACATGTACCGCTATGGGTGCTCGCAAATTGCGAGACCTTCTGAGCCGCCCACTTTCTCGACTTCAGCCAATCGTAGCCCGGCAAGAAGCCCTAAAGGAACTGTCAGAAAACTCATTCATGCTTCGAGGCCTGCGAGACGAGCTCTCCGGTATACGCGATCTCGAACGACTCACCGCCAAGATTGGACTCCGAACCGCCGGCCCCCGGGATTTACAGGCCTTGCAGACGATCTTTGCAAAACTCCCCGAAGTTAAAGAACGACTGCAAAACGCGAACTCATCTCTTCTAAAAGAGATAAACAGTCAGATCTTCGCCTTCGTGGACCTTAGTGAATTCTTAAGCCTGCGCCTCAGGGACGAGTTACCCGCCACCACCCGGGAAGGTAATATTTTCCGTAGCGGCTGGCACAAAGATTTAGATGAACTAATTGCATTAACTGACGACGGTAAAGCGCTTCTGACTCAGATGGAAGAGCGAGAGCGTGCGAGCACCGGAATCAGCTCACTTAAGATTAAGTACAATAAAGTATTTGGATACTTTATTGAGATCACAAATGCGAATCTCACAAGCGTTCCGGCACATTACATTAGAAAGCAGACTACCGCCGGCGGTGAAAGGTTTTTGACAGACGAGCTTAAAAAATTTGAAGAAAAGATACTTTCGGCTCAAGACAGAAGAACCACTCTTGAAGAAAGCCTTTTTCAAGAAACTTTGCTGAGAGTAGGCCGAGATTCCCAAGAAATTTTGGCCACCGCGCGGGAAATTTCTTTTCTAGACGCATTGCTTTCACTTGCAACCGCCGCGCTGGAACATGGATATGAACGCCCTGTTCTCACAGAGAAACCGGAACTCAATATCGTGGACGGACGGCATCCGGCGCTGGAGAATCTCGTAGGGCGCGATAAATTTATCGCCAATACCACTGAGTTTTCTCCTAAAGATCGGACCTTCTTGATCACTGGCCCAAACATGGCCGGTAAATCCACTTATATGCGACAGGTGGCACTGATCTCCCTTCTTGCCCATATTGGATCGTTTGTTCCTGCTAGATCAGCTAAAATTGGGCTTATTGATCGCATCGCCACTCGTGTGGGAGCTTCAGATCGGATCGGGCGAGGCCAATCCACATTCATGGTTGAAATGAATGAAATGGCTAAAATCTTACGCCAATCAACCTCTCGCAGCCTTTTGGTAATCGATGAAATTGGAAGGGGCACGTCCACGTTTGACGGCTTAGCTCTTGCCTGGGCGATTCTCGAAGACATAGTGGATCGCCTCGCCTGCAGAACCTTGTTCGCAACCCACTATCATGAACTAACCTCCCTGGAACAAAAGTTCAGCTCGGTAAAAAACCTTTCGGTAGTCGTAGAGGAGCGTGACGGTGAAGTTGTATTTCTTCACGAGGTTCGGCGCGGAAAGGCTCCTGGATCCTATGGCGTGGAAGTAGCGAAGCTTGCAGGACTTCCTGAGTCCGTAGTGAGCCGCGCCCGCATCATTCTTGACCTCATGGAAAAGAGCTCCTCCAGGCTTCAAAAAGCCCAAAAAGAAGCTCTCTCCCGCGACTCTCAGCTAACCATGTTTGGCGCCGCGCCAATTCAGATGGTGCCAGAGCATTTAAAGCGCCTGGAGGGCGCCTTGCGAACTATTGACCTAGATCGATGCACGCCATTTGACGCCCTGACAACTCTTAAGAACTGGAAAGATGGCTTGCCGGTAATGACGCCCCCATGTTAATAACCGAGTTATGTACTTTGACGAGCTGACTTTCTACATCATGAGTGCTGCACTCGCCTCGCTTTCCGTGATTGTGCTAAAACTCGCGGAGATAGTCCCTTAGTTCTCTGTATCGCTGCACCGACTCCGACTCCGTCTTTACCCCATAAATCTTGAAAAAAAGTAGGCTTACTAAGCGCTTGAATTGCCTTCGCCAATGAACGGCCGAGTACCATAGCGCAAATGACAAGAGCGCATACGACAGGTAGGCTCCGATACCTAGTTCTGAAAGACTTTCTGGGAATACATAATTTTTCAAAAACCAAAACTGAAACGCATATGCCAATCCAAGTACGAGAGGCGAAAGCATAAATCGAAAACTCATTGTTTCCGTTTCATCCGTAGAAAAGAACTCAGCCGCAGAAGAAAGAAAGTACTCAGGAATACTGTTGTTAATCAGATCCAGGAGGAAAATTGGGGCGCCTAAAGTAATCCAAACTATTCTCACGAAACGCCGCTGGGCTCCCAGGTTCTTCCAGGCCTGGCGATTTCCCCAGGCAGGAACAGGGATGCCTAGCTCTTGAGTGGCCTCCTCAAATGCGCGTCGGCGCGCCTCAAGACCATTCCAAAACTCTTTATCCTCTGACCTTCTAAGAAAAAGCTGTGCTACTTCGAATTTATCTCGCACCAACCCAAGCGATACCAATTCTTTTCCAAGTCGAGCCTTTGATTGATCAGTAAAATGCGGAAAACAACTAATCAGCTCACGAGTGAGATCCTCCATCAAGTCTCTCACAGCCTGATCACTCTCAGCTTTGTATCTCGCTTCATAATTTTTAAGCACCAGAGGTTTTCCGTATCGAATGGTCAAACCGGAACCCACTTTAGTGCGACTGCCATACTCCAAACCAACAGGAATAATTCTTAGACCCAGCTTGAAATCGGACGAATCCTCGGCAGCAAAAGCCAGCTTCGCCACTCCAGGCTTTAAGGGCAAAACCAAGCCAGGACGCTCCAGACTAACACCTTCAGGAAATATGGCCACCGGCCAGCCCTCTTTCATGGCGGCGATAGCAGCTTTGAACGTAGTTCGATTCTGAGCGGCCCGGCTCATTTTGTCCCCGCCCCCGTCTTCAGCCCTGGCCACAGGAAGAGCATTGCAATATTCAACGAACCACTTCGTGGGGAATTTAAAAAGCGTGCTCTTGCCGAGAAATTTTGTAGGTGTTGGGCCTTCGTATCCGGGTGGTACGCAGTCACACATAAAATTCGAATGTGATCCCGCCCACAGATAGGGGCCGCTTAAGTCCGGTTTATTCACCCTTCTGATAGGTGCATATGGAAGGTAAGTAAAAAAGAACCAGAAGAGATGCCGTGAAAATGGATAGGTAATTCGCTGAACTAGAGAAGCGGACGGAGGAAAACTAATTCGGAAGCGCACGAATATCTTTGATTTTGAGCTCCAAGCGGTTCAAGTTCCGAAAAGAATTGATTTGAGGCAGGCAAACAATTTCCACCTCTCCACCATCCGGAACGCTCAGGCGGCCGGATCCATTGGCCCAAAACCCCTCCATACTCATATTGTGCTTCGTTTGAAACTGGATTTTCAAGTGCCTCTCTTTCAGAGTTTTCACCCCACTCACCTTCCATCCAGATACAATCATTACCGGTTCAGCATTTCCCATCCCGAAAGGAGCAAGCCTCTCCATAAGTCTAACCGATTCAGAAGTTAAATCTGCATCGCTTTCCAAAATACAATCTACCGTCACCATACGAGGCAGAAGTCTACGTTTTCCTTCTGTGAGCTCTAGGGCCTGGGCACCAATTCTCTCCAAAAATACGCTTTTAAAAGACTCAAGATTTCCTTTTTCGACAGTTAAGCCTGCTGCGGCTTTATGGCCCCCAAAACTCCTCAATGAACTTGCACAATTTTCCAATGCAGAAAGCAAATCGTAACCCGCCATTGCGCGCGCAGAACCCTTGCCAAATCCAGCATGGGTGGCAAAGGTAAGAACGACTACGGGCCGATGATATTTCTCCATCACCTTGGATGCCACAATACCAATCACACCTTCATGCCAACTCTCCCCCGCTAAAACTAACGCAGGGATATCATCTCCATTTGCCTCTAATATGTCTGCTGCTTGCGCCAAGGCCTCTTCTGTAATTTGATTCTGAAGGCGAACTCGCTCGTCGTTTACGCCATGAAGCTCTTCGGCAAGTGTTCTTGCCTCAACGGGATCATCAGTGCTCAAAAGCTCAAGTGCCCCGTTCGCCGACCCCAGCCTTCCCGAAGCGTTGATTCTGGGCCCAAGCACAAATCCCAGGTGATAAGTTGCAACCTCTGTATGATCTATTCCAGCAACACGCAAAAGCTCACGTATTCCTACGCAAGGATTCTTACGCATCTTCTCCAATCCAAATTTCAGAAGAATGCGATTTTCTTCAACCAAGGGAACCATATCCGCCACTGTGGCCAAGGCCACCAAATCCAGGAGCTCGCGAATATCAGGTTCTTTAATTCCCATTTCTTCAAAATGCTCGATATCTCGAAGAACTGATCGCACCGCTATGCAGAGATAGAATGCCACCCCTGCCCCCGATAACGAACGAATTGGTCCTTCATTATCGGATCTCTTGTGATCAAGAACGGCATAGGCTGCTGGTATTGTTTCTTTGGGTTCGTGGTGATCGCAAATGATCACGTCCATTCCAAGTTCATTCGCCAGATCAACTTCCGCCACACTGGTAATCCCGCAATCTACGGCGATCAATAAATTGTGACCATCGGAAGCAAGGTGCCTCACAGCCTCAGAATTAATTCCATATCCTTCTTTTTGGCGATCCGGCTGGTAAATCGTGGGTTCCACCCCGAGCCGCCGAAGAAACCTTCGCATGACGGCACTCCCCACAGTGCCATCCACGTCATAATCGCCATATATGGCAATCTTTTGCCCCTCTACTATCGCTTCAGCCAGGCGTTCAGAGGCTCGATCCATATCAGGTAGAGAAAACGGATCCGGAAGATTTTTAAGGCTAGGCTCAAGAAATCTCTTTACCGCTTCGAGGCTCTGATCACTCCAATGCCTCATTCGGTGGTGTAGAACTTGCGCCACCCACGAAGGGATTTTCAAATTCGTAGCCAAGTCGGCAACACTAATGCCGCTGCTAAGTTCCGCCTCTTCGCGAATTCGCCAACTCATTGGCTAGAATCAGGCTTTCTGTTCACCACGAAGAACCATCTCAATCTGGTTCTTAACCACTTTAATTCGCACATTATGGTCAACTTCGAGGGTAATAAACTTATCGGCGATCCCATGAATTTTGCCGATAATTCCGGAGCGAGTGATTACCTCTTCACCTTTTTGAAGATTGCTAACCATTTGGTCGTGCTCTTTCATCTTCTTTTGCTGCGGCCTGATCATTAGGAAATAGAAAACACCGGCCATTAGAACAAAAGGCAGCATCATCCCAAGAGTGG
>CAZTCD010000053.1:0-16161 GCA_964612065.1 uncultured Bdellovibrionales bacterium
ACCGATCGGCAAGGGCTCTTTCTAAACTATAGAGTCAAAGCTCCATCCACGCTGAGCGTGGTGCCGCTGATGTAACCGGCCGCGTCCGATGCGAGGAAGAGGCAGGCGTTGGCGATATCAGAGGTTTTACCCAGGCGCTGAAGAGGCACCTTGGCGGCCATTCCTTGAAGCACTTCGGCGGGCATGGCTTCGGTCATCTTGGTGGAGATGAATCCGGGAGCCACAGCATTCACCGTGAAGCCCGAGCGAGCAAATTCGCGAGCCCAGGTTTTCGTCATGGCAATCACGCCTGCTTTAGCGGCGGCGTAGTTGGTCTGGCCGAAGTTTCCGAATAGGCCCACGATGCTCGAGATATTGATGATGCGCTTGCCGGTGCTTTGAGCGTTGAACTTCTCAAAGAGGCTTTTGGTTACCGTGAATACGCCGGTGAGATTGGTGGCGATCACCGCATCCCATTCTTCCGCGGTCATCTTTTTGAAGCTCTTGTCGCGGGTGATACCAGCGTTGTTCACGAGGATATCGAGTGCGAAAGGGAGAGCGTTTGCGGCGGCTTCACAACTAGAGCTTTTGCTCACGTCTACTTTCGTGAAAACCACTTTATCGCCGAACTTGGAGAGTTCAGCTTTAGCGGCTTCCAGAGCGCCGTCAGAGTAATCCCAGATCGCTACGCGTGCGCCAGCGTCGAGGAAAGTGCGTGCGATCTCAAAGCCTATGCCTTGAGCGCCGCCGGTTACGAGTGCAGTCTTGCCTTGGAATTGATATTGAATATTCATGTTCGGGTGGTATACCCGTGGCGTTTGCTTCCCGTCAAGATTGTATAGGGAACGCATTCGTGAAATGCTCGCGTGAACATTTCGCGAGCTTTTATTTTAGAGGGGAAAATCTTCATGGAACTGAGAAAAGCTTACATAGCGGGTACCGGTCTCTACCATCCTGAACGCCTGGTGCCGAACTCCTACTTCAATGAGCGCTATAAGCAGGATATTGATACGTTTTTGCGCACCAAACGAAACATTCACCAGCGCTATTTTATGAGTGAAGATCAGGCCACGAGTGATCTGATTATTCCGGCAGTAGAGCAATCACTCCAGTCGGCAGGCATCACAAAAGAGGAAGTGGATCTTCTTATTGTATGTACCGACACTCCTGATTACCTCTCTCCATCGACCGCCTCTGTGGTTCAGCACAAGATGGGCCTGGTGAATGCCGGCACCTTCGATCTGAACTCCGCCTGCGCCGGATTCGTGAGTGGCCTCGATGTGGCCTCCAAATACATCATGGCCGACGAACGCTATCGCAATATCGTGGTGGTGGGTGCCTACGGCATGACCAAATATCTCGATTGGGATGTGTTCCAGATCTCTTCTCTCTTCGCCGACGGCGCCGGCGCCGTGGTGGTGAAAGCCACCGAGAAGCCGGAAGATCCCGGCGTCCTGGCTTCCAAGCTTTTCACGCTCGGCGAGTTCTACGATTATATGGGAGTGTATGGCGGCGGTACCGCCAAGCCGATCACTCACGAGGGCATCGACCGTAAAGAGCATCTTCTTAATTTCGTCAAGAAGATCCCTCTCGAAACGAATTCCACGCACTGGCCGCGCCTCGTGAAGCTTCTTCTCGATCGCTCGCAGCGCCAGCTCGAGGAAGTGAAGCATTTCTTCCTCACCCAGATCAATATCGGCACCATCGAAGCCACGATGGACGCTCTCGGCGTGGATCGCGCGAAGAGCTACAACATCATGGATCGCTATGGATATACGGGCTCGGCCTGCATTCCGATGGCCATCGCGGATGCCGCCAATCACCATAAGCTGAAAAAGGGCGATCTGGTGATGCTGGTGGGTTCCGGCGGCGGCGTGGCCATGGCATCGATGGCGCTTGAGTGGGCCTACGATACCTGAGGTGAATAGGTATGGGCGGAATGAATTCAACCGGAATGATGAGTGATCAAGCCAGTGGGATTGAGATCGACTGGATGAAACGCTGGGCGATGTATTCGCCCAAAGCCGTGGCGATCCGGTGCGCGGATTCCGCTCGTTCGTTCACGTATCGGGAGCTCTACGAGCGATCGAACGCTTTGGCGGCCAGATTGCGGGCTACCTATGGGATCGGCCGCGGAGATCGTGTGGCCGTTCTTTCCATGAACGAGCCGGAAACGGTTTTCCTGTTTTGTGCTCTTATGCGGCTCGGCGCAATTCTGGTGCCGGTGAACTTCCGGTTCTCGGCCCGCGAGGCGGATCATGTGCTGGAAGATTCTGGCGCGAAGCTTTTGATTCACCATTCTGATTTTGCCTCTGTAGTGGAGAAGCTGGAGCGCCGCCCCGTGCAGTGCCTTCCTTTTCTAGGAGAGGCTGGCCTTCAAGGCTTGCTCTTCAATGATGCTCCAGCGCGGATGGTGGATTTCGATGCAGATTTCGAAACCACAGTAATGATCCTTTACACTTCCGGTACTACGGGAGCGCCTAAGGGAGCCCAGATCACGCACAAGATGATGTTCTGGAACTCCGTGAGCACGGGCTTGCGCCTGAATGTGACACAGGCAGACTCCGCGGTGATTTTCCATCCTTTCTTCCACACCTCGGGTTGGAATGTGCTCACCACTCCTTTCCTTCACCATGGCGCGCGCATCATCATGCTACGCAAGTTTGATCCGGAGCGGGTGCTGGAGCTTTGCGAGCAGGAAGGCGCTACCATCCTCTTTGGCGTGCCTACGATGATGGATCGCATGGCCCGGGTGCCCCGCTTTAATTCGATGAACCTAAAAACCGTTCGTTACAGCATCGTGGGCGGTGAGCCTATGCCCGTGGAGCTGATCGGAATCTGGGCGGAGAAGGGGATTCCCGTGCGTCAGGGATTCGGTCTCACCGAGTTTGGCCCCAACGTTTTTTCGCTGAATGAAGAAGATGCGATCCGGAAGAAGGGCTCCATCGGGTTCCCGAATTTTTACGTGGACGCCAAGATCGTGAGCACCGTGGACGGAGCAGAATTGACCGCGCCCGACGAGATCGGAGAACTTTGCCTCCGTGGCCCGGCTATCACACCGGGCTATTGGCAGAATGATGTTGCTACGAAAGATTCGATACGCGACGGCTGGTTTTACACCGGTGATTTGGTGCGCAGGGATAGCGAGGGCTATTTCTACGTGGTGGGCCGTCGCAAGGAAATGTACATCTCCGGGGGCGAGAATGTTTATCCCGCCGAGGTGGAATCCTATCTTCGGACCAACCGCCTGATTCGCGAAGTGGCCGTGGTGGGCGTGAAGGATGAGAAATGGGGCGAAGCGGGCCGCTGCTATTACGCCACGGAGAATGCTCAGCCTTTGAAGGACGATGATCTTCGGGCCTTCTGCCAGACGGGGCTTGCCAAATACAAGGTGCCGAAGAGCTTCGTGCATCTGCCGGAGCTGCCCAAGGGCGATAGCGGCAAGATCCTGAAGCGGGCGCTTTCCACCGCCAGCGTTTGACGAAAAGCGGCCTAGTTTGAGCTTCCTGTGGGCAGCGAGCCGTCTTCCAATTGGCAACGGTACTCGGTGTCTCGGCCCAAATGGCTTCGCCTGCAGCTGTATTCGATGCGGAAAACATAGCCGGTGATTCCACTCTCGATATCGTCGAAATCCGGAAAAGGCGCCAGCCGGAGATAGGGTTCGAGTACGGACAGCAGTGGATCGGGTTGGTGAATGCGCCCTACGGAACACTCACAAAACAGCCTGGTGAGTTTTTCCCTTTTTTTCGTGTAGAAGCATCCTCCGAGAAACTCCTCGGTGTCAGGAAGCGAAGGGGAGTCATCCTCGAAACGCATCTTTTCCGCGTAGTCATACAGAAAGTGGGCGGCCTCGCCCTGGATCAAAACTGTTTGCGCATGGGCCGTAAGAGGGCCGGAAAAAATCAGGCTAACGAACAAGGGAAACATCATGGTGTCCTATCTTATTACTGAATCCGTTCGCTCAGAAGGGGCAAGATGGGAGCAAAGTGATGGCGCCGTCTTCGGTAGACCTGAGTTCCAGCTCGCCTCGCTCTGCCGCTGCGCGTGGTGAAAAGAGAAATTTCTTTTGAGCGCTTCCCGAGAGCTGGGCCGCCGGGCTGGTGAGCTGAAGAAATCGATTGAAACGAAGCTCGAGGCTGATCTCCGGAAGATCCAGCGAGAGTTCTGCTTGCTCGAGCAGCTTTCCGTCGCTGTCCAGGAAGGAGGTTGTCCAGGATGAGGGGGGGGTCATGCAGTGAGGGGCAAGGGTTTCCTTCCTGCGCAGAGTTCGGGTTTCCCTGGCTATGCGCTCGAGCTGGAGCAGGGGCGACTGGTCCCGAAATCTCTTTAGTGTTGCCTCGGTCCGGGTTTCGAGGCCGACGTCCGAGAGGAACTGCCGGATGCGAGGCCGGGCTCTTGCCACGTCTTCTTCGGTTACCGTGGCGCACAGAGTATTCCACTCCCAAGCGGGGAGGGTTCCCTGGTAGCAAATCAGGCTGGTGGCCAATGCGAGAGAGGTGATGCTTTCTTCGCTTTTCTCGAGGAGTTTCGACCATTCGGCGAATGAGTTTTCCGAGATCGGAAGCGCGGCTTGCATCAGGCCGGTGAGGTTTCCGGTTTTGTCGAACAAGGGGCTTCCGGAGTTCCCGGGAATGGCAGTGCAGTCACCCATCACAAGAGAGGGGGAACTCTCGTCACGATAAATCGGCATGCGATAGGATCCGGCCGCGCTCACGCAGTATTCGCTTACGATGGTTCCTGTTTTATTTTTGAGATGCGGGTTTACCTTCACCGAGAGCAGGGGCGTACTATTCGCTACCCCGCTTCGGTTCAGGGCGGGGTAGGGGCGTGACGTTTTTTTCTCCAGCTTCAGGAGTGCCAGATCCGGGCTGGTGCTGGTGGCTCGTTCGGAATGCCCCAGCAGGGCGCTACAGGCGAAGGATTCCTCGGCCGAATGCGCGGTCGCGGGAAAAGTGATCCGGATTCTCTCGGAGCAAAGGTCTGGCAAAAGTTTTACGGCGGAAGGAATGCAGTGGGAGTTGGTGAGCGCAAGATCCTCACCTACCAGCACGGCGGTGCAAGCGGCCACGGAATCGGAATCGGGTGCAAAGCCGCCGGCCTTATCTGCGGCGAGGAAGAGGCCTACCGAGGGAGGGCATTCCGAAGAGGCGCATTCCAGGGTGGTGGCGCGAATCAGCTCCACGGCCTCCTTGTAGGAGCCGATTTTCTCCACCTGCACGAGGGGAACAGACTGATTGATGCTGGTGGGGGAATGGGAGGGTGGCTTCTCTCTGGCGCAGGAAAGCGCCAATAGGGCAGGAAGAAGAAGGCGAATTGTGGTTTTTAAGCAGCGCATTTTTAGGCCCGGATCGCGAACGCGCCGATTTTATAACAAAATTGATTAAAAAAATCAAGTAAAGGGGTTTAAGGGCTGGCGGCTAAGTATTCGAGATTTAAGGGTTTATAGCTGGCCCCCTTGTGTGTTGATGAATGGCTGAAATCTCTTTTAGAAAAGAGAGGTTGTACCGGCTATTGAGAAATCTTTTAGCTCGAGGGAGAAAGACCCAAGTTTCCCAGGGGCTTAGCTGGGTTTCATCAACACGCAAGGGGGCCAGCTCATAAGGGTTTTACTAAGCCTATGGGGCTTGAAAGTCCCGCTTTAACTTTTTGCGTGCGTCGTGGCGCTTCAGCGCGATTTCCAGCAGGCGCGAGAGGAGGTCTTTCGGCTTGATGCCGGAGGCTTCCATCAGCCTCGGGTACATGGAAATCGACGTGAATCCGGGGATGGTGTTGATTTCGTTGAAGTAGAATTTTCCGGTGTCACGGTCGAGGAAGAAGTCGATGCGGGCCATGCCGGAGCATTCGAGGGCGAGAAAGGCGTCCTGGGCCAGCTGCTGTACCCGGATCACTTCGCTTTTTTCAAGCTTGGCCGGAATCTCGAAGCGGGCGCCGTCGTCGTCGAGGTATTTGGCTTCGTAGGAATAGAACTCGTGTTTTCCGCTGGTGATGATCTCACAGGGCACGCTGATGAAGGGCCGGCCTCTCTTTTCCTCAAGAGCCGCCACCTCGATCTCGCGGGCGTTCACTCCCTGTTCCACGAGCACTTTGGTGTCGTACTGGAAAGAGTCCCGGAGCGCGGCTTCGAGATCATCCCAGCTCTTCACTTTTTTCACGCCCACGCTGGAGCCCATATTGCAGGGCTTTACGAATACGGGAAGCTTCAGGTGTTCTTTGGCGCGGTGAACGGCTTCGCTGGGATCCTCTTCAAAGACCTCCTTCAACGAAGTGATGTAAGGTGCCACGGGAATCCCGGCGGCGGAAACCACGCGCTTGGATACGTCTTTGTCCATGCCGAGGGCGGAGCCGAGCACTCCCGCGCCCACATAGGCTACTTCGGCGAGCTCCAGAAGCCCTTGCAGGGTTCCGTCCTCACAGAGAGGGCCGTGCATGATGGGAAAAACAACGTCGATATCTCTCATGCTCTCCGCCCCTTTGCCGAGGGGCTCAAGGGAGGCTCGGCCATCTGTCTGGGCGGCGAGGCGCATTTCCGGTGCATTCTGGAAAATGGGGAGCGCTTTGCTACGGCTCTCCTCGATCAGCTTGAGGTCGTTCCACTGCCAGCGGCCTTCTTTGTCGATGCTTACCGGGATTACCTCGTACCGTGTGCGGTCTAAGTTCTCGATGATAAAGGCGCCAGAGCGAAGGCTCACCTCATGCTCACCGGATTTGCCCCCATAGAGAACGGCCACGCGAATTTTTGCTGTCATAGGAGAAGAGTAGCACAGGAATTTGCCTTGGAGCCATAGTGCCAGGCTATAATGGAAACGATGCCAAGGAAGGTGTTCACCAGCCAGAAGATCTCCGTTTACCTAGCCGGAAAGGAATTCCGGGTGCAAGCCCTGGTTTCCTCTCATGGAGCTAAGTACCTTTTCGACGAGAGCAGCCTGCCCGATGAGGCCAAGGCCTGTTTGGGCCTCGACGTGCAGGCCAGCTACAAAGGAGTGCCGGTGCGCTGCCGTTTCGTGCGCGAGGTGAACGGCACGGGCACCATTTATTCCCTGAGGTTCATGAATCCCTCTGGCCTTCTGCTAAGGCAGATCAATCGAGACGTGGAAGCCACTGGACTGCCTTCTCCCTGGATGCGAGGGCTGCCGCGACTGGGTACCCAATCGAAGCATCTCCCGGTGCCCGTGCTGGCGATCGTGCAGATTGGGGCGGCCACGTATTATATGAACGTGAAAAACTTCACGCTAGGTGGGCTGATGCTCGAGTATAGCGGCAACGATGTGGCTCACCTCACGGTGGGATCGCAGCTGATGTTCGATCTCGTTACCAACAACGGCGATAAGCTGCCCGATATGTCGGCCACCATCAATCACCTGACCGAGGAAAAGCTCGAAGGGGAGATGGGCGGCCGCTACCAATTCGGCCTGAAGATCCTGCCAATGAGCGCGGTGGCAGAGCTTCGCTACCGCACCCTGATCCGTTCGCACTGCGAGGGCCTCCGGGAAGAGGCCGGCGAGGCCTGAGAGAGCCCGTTTAGTTCTTTCCCTTTTCCCTTTTTTTCGCTTCCACCCACAGCACGTCCATCTCATCGAGAGACATCTCTTCCAGAGCGCGGCCCTGGGCTTTGGCGCCCTTCTCCACGTCGCGGAACCGGCCTTCGAAGCGGGTGAGCATGGAGCGCAAAGCGTCTTCCGGATTGAGGTGAAGGAAATGGGCCACGTTGGATACGGTAAAAAGAAGATCTCCCAGTTCGGCTTCCAGCTTTCTTTTCTGCTCTTCGGTCAAGCGGGCGGTGGATTCGCGGTCGGTTCTTCCTCCCAGCTCTTCCAGCTCGGCCTCGAGCTCGCCGAGCTCTTCTCTCACCTTGTCGAGCGGGCCTTTGAGGTCCGGCCACTGGAACCCTACCTTCGAAACTTTTTCGATCACCTTGAGGGACCGCTGCAAGGCGGGAAGCGCAGGGGGAAGGCCGTCGAGCACGGAGGTTTTGGGTTTCTCGGCTTGCTTGGTTTTTTCCCAGGCGCCCACCACTTCTTCCGGGCTGTGGAGCTTTTCCCCGCCGAACACGTGGGGGTGGCGCCGCACCAGCTTCTGGGAAAGCTCGCCGGCCAGCTCATTGATATCGAACCCTCCGGCCTGCCGGGAAATTTCGGCGTGAAGGAGGATCTGAAGCAGGAGATCGCCCAGTTCTTCCTTCAGGTGCCGCAAGGTATCCGCAGAGGGGCGCGAAGCGTGGGCGTCGAGTGCCTCGAGTGTTTCGTAGCTTTCTTCGAGCAGATAGCGGCGCAGGCTTTCGTGCGTCTGTGCCCGATCCCACGGGCAGCCGTTTTCCCCGCGGAGCGCGCGCACGGTTTCCACCGCCGAAAGCAAGCCTTCAAGGTTGCGCGGCTTGGGCATCTTGGCGCCTTTCGATATACACCTGGGTGGGGTAGGCGAACTCGAGGCCTTCAGAAGCGAAGCTGGCCAGGATGGAAACCAGGATGTTGTGATGAAGGTTGATATAAAGATTGTAATCGGAGGATTCCACCCAATAGACAAGCTCGAAGTCCAAGGAGGAGGCGCCGAACGCATTCAGGAAAACCCTGTCGAAGGTGACGCTCTTTTCCTTCTCCACCGCCTGCTTCACCAGCTCACGCGCTCTATGCAGCTTTTCGGGAGGGGTTTCATAAATCAGGCCGAAGTTGAAAACCACCCGGCGGCGGTCCATCCGTTTGTAGTTTCTCACCACGCTCTTGAGAAGGTCGGAGTTTCCGAAGATCAGCTGCTCGCCGGACAAGGAGCGGATCTTGGTTGTTTTCAGGCCGATATGCTCCACCGTGCCGATCATGCCGTTCACGTTGACCGCATCGCCGATGGCAAAAGGTTTATCCAGCACGATCGAGAGCGAGGCGAAGAGATCCCCGAGAACGTTCTGGGCGGCTAGAGCCACGGCGATGCCGCCGATTCCCAGCCCCGCCACAAGGGCTGAGATATTCACTCCGTAGTTCGAGAGGAGCAGAAGGGCCATCGTGACCCAGATCCCGAGGTTGCCGAAGATCACCAGGGTGGAAACCATCGTGGCTTTGCCGGGCTCGCGGCTCATGTTTTCCCGCGAATAATTGTCGCCGGCGAACTGCAACATGCTGGTGAGCCAGATGCCGAGCTGCAGGAATAGGAAAAAGAAAAAGAGATATTTCTTTCCCAGGTCCACGCGATCGGAAAGCTGGAGGTTCAGCGTGCCGAAGTGGAGAGAGAGAGCGAGGAAGAAGGCAAAGCCCGTTCGCTTGATCGCCACGAGCAGCATATCGTCCCAGCGCGCCACGGTGGCCGCTCCGATCTTTTCCATCCGTTGGATCAGGAAGGTTCTCGCAAGGTAGGCCGCTGCGAGAATGCCGGCCACCACGGAAAAGGAAACCAGCCACTGCTGCCAGGAGTTGCCCAGAAAACCTTCCGCCACGCGATCCGCAGGAAAAAAATCCCAGTTCATCTCAAGCCATGCTCAAGCGGCGGATCCGCTCTTCCAATGGAGGGTGGGAAGCCAACAATGCCATCAGGCCGCCCTGCTTGCCCGAGATCTTCATCGCCTCGAAAGCCGGATGATTGTGAGCCGGATCGATACGCTCCGCATAGCTCTGCAATCGCTGCAGGGCCGAACGCATTTTCTCCCTGCCGGCCAGGCGGGCGCCTCCGGCGTCGGCCCGATACTCGCGCCAGCGGGAGAAGGTGGCCACGATCATGGCCCCGATGATGCCGAACGCCACTTCAAAGAGCATCACCATCATGAACTGAATCATGGGGCTGGTGGTGGCGCCTTCCCTGTCATCACGGTTTCCTGCCAATGCCTGGCTCACGGCGAAGGCGGCTACTCTGGCCAAGAACATCACGAATGCGTTCACCACGCCCTGAATAAGGGTGAGGGTTACCATATCTCCGTTGGCCACGTGCGCGATCTCGTGGGCCAGCACGCCTTCCACTTCGTCACGGTTCATCGTGCGAAGCAGGCCGGAGGAAACCGCCACGAGAGAGCGAGATTTGGTGGGGCCGGTGGCAAAAGCGTTCACTTCAGGGCTATCGTAGATGCCCACTTCCGGCATGGCGGGAAGGCGGGCGGCTCGCGCCAGGTTATGCACGGTTCGAACCAATTCTCCGAGTTCGCCGGAGGCCTGAGGATCGATGATCTTCACGCCCATGGTCCATTTCGCCATCATGCGGGAGATGGCCAGGGAGAAAAACGCGCCCACCATACCCCAGGCAAAACAGAAAAACGCCAGTGAGCTGTAGTCCAGGCCGTAGGGCGTAAGATAATTGCCCACTCCCAGCAAACGCAGAACGAAGCTGATGGTGAGCATCATGGCCAGGTTCACGGCCAGAAACAGAAAGATACGCTTGGCAATCGCCATAAAACACCTCCGAGCCAGGGCAAAAAAAATCTAAGCGATCAGGCAAAACCTTAACATGGGCACGCTTTTCAAAAAAGCAATACAGGCTAATGGGAAGTAGGGTGGTGCGAAGCTGATTTCGCGCTTCCGGGCTTGGTGAAGCCGAAAAGCATCGCCAGGCACATGCAAACCCAGAAGATCCAGAAGGCCGGCGCCTTCGGATCATGAAAATTGATCGCCTGCAGGCCGAACTCGTGAGCGAATCCTTCCACCACCAGCTTTGTGCCCACCAAGGCCACCAGAATATAGGCAGTAGGCTCAAAACGCGGGAACTTGTCCAGCATCTTGATGAAGAGGCTGGCGGCAAAGCGCATGGCGAGCAGCCCGATGATCCCGCCCGTGATCACCACCCAGAGCTTTCTCGTGAGGGCCACGGCGGTGAGGATGGAGTCGATGGCGAACATGATGTCGGTGAGCTCTACCACCACGATCGTCATCCAGAAGGCTCTGGCCTGGCTCTGTGGCTCTTTGGCTTCTTTCACCTCGTCTTTGCGCTTGTCCCACCAATATTTGATCGCGAGATACATCAGGTAGGCGCCGCCTACGAATTTTACCCACTCCCATTGCATCAAATAGGAGGCCATTCCGATGGCCATGACCCGGAACACAAAGGCACCCATCAAGCCATAGGTAAGAGCTTTGCGCTGCAGTTCCTTGGGAAGAGGTTTCACGATCAGCGCCAGCACGAGCGCATTGTCGATAGAGAGCACGCCCTCCAGGAAAACAAGGAAGCCGATCGTAAGAAGATCGTTTGGGGTTACGACGGGAAACTCAAATGGCATGCTCCCTATTTTTGCCCTGCGGAAGGATTCGGCGTCAATGGAAAGGAAGGCCATTTCCTTGATGCACCGTCGCAAGAAGTAGGGTGGCGGGAGGGGGTGTCAAAGGCTTAGACAGTAGTAGGTACGCTCGACGGAGAAAATTTGCCTATGGTAGCGAAAGGCCCAGTAGGCCGTCCCTGAGATTGGCCCGAAATCCGCAGGGATAGCGTGGAACTGAGAGGCAATGAGGAACTTTAAGATCATATTCCCGGCTATTTTTTCCGTGGCGACGGCGTTCGCTTGCGTCTCTACGGCTTTTTCAGAGGAGGCTCCGCTGCGGGAGCCCGGGCCGGCAGAGGTCAGGATCGCCCTGGCCCGGGGCGCAGATGCCCCGAAAAATGAAACGGAGTTTTTTGTGCGGCGGGGAGGAGAGGCTGTCGACGTTACGGCCGATCTCTTTGTTGCTCCCGAAAACCGGGAAGGAAGCGGCCTGCTTCGCGGGACCCAAAGCCTGGCCAGTGACTTCTATTGGGAGATTGCTTGTAATCCGAAAGCCGTCGAAGAAGGGTGCGCGGAGGGGGAGTATTCGGCGGATGAGGAGTCCTTCCATTACTCGGTGCCGGAAAAGCTGACGGAAGGAATCGTTGAGCTGAGAGTGAGGCACAAAAAGCGGGAAGAGGCGAAAGCGGCCTTTGCGAAGATCTCATTGAAGATCGAGCGCAAGCCAAAAGACGGGCCAAAAGACGGGAAAGATCCGGGGCTGAGCCCGGCTCCGTCCGCGCCGAGCGGGCCAAAGGGAAGAAGATCGAAGGAAAATTCCGCAGGCCGTTCGGAGCGGGAAGAGCCTCTCAGGATCGATAGCAGCGGGCGAGTGAGGGGCTCACGCGTAAAAAGTTCCAGAGCCAGGAGTGGGTCCGGAGGAGGCTCCTACTTCTCCTCCAGCAACCGGCGCAAGAGCGAAAGCCGGAAGAGAAGCCGAAAGAGATCCCGTTCCCGCAGTGGAGGCGGATTTTCCAGCAATTGGGCCTTCGGAGAGCCCTTCGGGTCGGGTTCCGCTTTCGGAAGCGGCCGGTCGCGAGCCCCGAGAACCAACTTTCGCGGCTATAACAGGGACTATGTTGCCCCTTTGGTTACCTGCTCTCAACAGCGCAAGGCCGGAGGTGGATGGGAGTTGAAGTGCGAAGATCCCTCGAAGAAAGTGCTGAGAGTGCGTAAGCGAAAGATGCGTGCGTCCGCCAGGAAACCTGTTCCTGCACTAAAGCCCGTAGTGAAGCCTGTATCGAAACCCGTATCGAAGCCTTTACGGACGAGGCAGAAAAGCTTGAAGAAAAAGCCGCTCCATCAGGAAGCGAGCCTTCGTTCGCCGCAAAAGCCCGCTTTCAAGGCTCAGTAAGCCTTCTTCTACATCATCTTCCAAGGATCAAGCGATTCGATCAGCATCGGCCGGGTGCGAGGGCCTTCTTGCTGAAGAGCGTTCTGCCCGATCACCTGTTCGGCCTCATCGATCGCGGAAAGAATTCGATTGGTGCGTTTCCGGTCGAGGCTCAGCAGGCGCCGCCGGATGTTTTTGATCTCTCTTTCTTCGGAGTCGGGATCGAGCACGGAGCGAAAAAGGATTACCTGCAGCTTTGCCATCTCTCCGCGAATGGCGGCCACATCAGCCGCCATTTTCGTGTGAATGTTCAGGAGCTCTCTTCTTTGCTCCTCGGTGATCTGATTTGAATCCTGAATCACCTTCTGGCTGGCCGCCGAAGCTGCCATGTCCATCGGAACTTCCGGTTCCGCTTCTACCGCCTTATCTACCCGTTCATCTACGCCCCTGCTGGTTGTACAGGCGGGAAGCGACATGGCTATCAGCGAAAGAAACATGATTGATCGCGGTTTCATCCTTGCCTCCTTGGAATCTCAATGCGGGTGCCCTGAGATCGTTAGAATCCACTGAAAAGGAGCAAGGGGGGTGCCAGGAAACTCAGGCGGAAATCTGAAGGTGTCCCCGGAAATCCGGCCCGAAAAGATCGATATGCACTTCTTTAATGGTCGTAAATCCTTTGGAATGAAGAAAGATATCGATCTCTTCCCGGATCTGCCGGAAGTATTCCAGCTCAAAATGGCTCGGCCCCACCATTCTGCTCAGGGCTGCCCGGCGGTTTTCCTCTTTGATGGAGCGAATTTCTCTTTCCGACGCTTTTCGCTTTCCCTTGGTGCTTTTCATCCTTAAATCCCCTTTTCGAATTTCCATTTCTAGATGGGTAAAGAGCTTCTTGATTTTGATTTCGGGCATTCTCTCTCAAGATCCATGCCACGAGCGCCTGAAACACCCCGAAGGCCGCACTGTAGAGCGTTTCCGGAGATTTTCTGAAGCCCTCGAACATTGATGGCCGGGGGAAAAATCCCCACTCCCCAAGTTCCGGTTCTCTTTTGCCCCGGAATCACTGGGCGAGGCGATAGACAAAGTTTGCCAGTGGCGATCCTGTTCTTGAAGCTTTTGCAGCCAGGGGGGCCCAGGTTACCGGGAGAGGAAGGGAGGGGTGCCAGGGATCCGTGATCAAGGCACTGTCCTCCCAGGTTTGAGCTCTCAAAGTTTTGTCAAAGGTCCAGATAAAATCGGGATGCGCGTTTGTGTACCATTCGCCGCCGATGATCTTGCCGCTGGAATCGAGCTCCAGGTCGTATATAAATCTCAGCGTTTTCACCGGAGGGATTGGATCGAGAGGAAGGCGCTTTGCGTTTACTTCCACCACATAGGTTACATCCATCACCACGCCGAGAATATTTTCTGTTCCCGGTGACCGGAACTCACGAAACTTGTCCAGAGTGAATCTTTCGTAGGGAATCAGAGAGGGCGCGATCGTGGAGCTCTCCCGCCAGGTTTGGGGATTGAAGTAGCGGAATCGATAGGCCGCCACGGGGTGGTTCCAAACTTCAGCGTCGTAGGTGGCATCGATAATCAGGCTGCGGTGGTGTATTCCCAGCTGATTCACCAGACCCAGATGGAGCGTGGTGGGATTCACGTCGAAGCAGGCTTTGTCGATCACGCGGCCGTTGGCGTTTTTGGCTGGGTTGGAAACATTGCAACGGCTGCCGGTGAATCTTACTCTCGGGGCGGAATTGGCCCATAGCATCGACATCAGGCCTTTCACGTCCTGGGGGTAAAAAGTCACGGCGTGGCCATTGAGGCCGATAATTTCCACCGGCTGTTTCGGAATTGGGGCGAAGATATGGGACGCGGCGGCCCATCCGTGGCAGATTCCCATCCAGCCGGGTACTCTGCCGTGCAGATCGAACATCGCACGGCCTTTTTGCCAGGCGTAGTTGGTGAGGGACCAGTTGCTGTCACCCATCACGAGATCGTATTTTTCGGCAGGAGAAAGTCTGTCGATTTCCTGCCTGTTGCCGGAGGCGGCGATTGCGGATGCCGGATGAGAGGCGGCGTAGGACCAGCTGGCTTGCCAGTCCTTCTTTTCGGGAAAATTCCGGTCGGCGTAACGAGCGGCGGTGTTTCCATTTGCGAGAGGCCAGTAAGAGTCGGTCCAGGGAACGGGAAACAGTGCGGAATGGGTTAGCGCGGATTTTTCGATCTCATGGATATTATCGAGCATTCCGCCCGGTTCCACGAGCTTTTCGGGATTGTCTACGCCTTCTGCGGGAGCTGCGGAAGGTGTGGAGCCGCTCATTAAGCGGCTTCTTTGTTCGTCCCGAAATCGGATCCGTTCCGGCCAGGATTCCTCCTGGTCCTGGATGAATCCACGTGAAACGGCGTTTCCCTCGCTATCTACCTCGGGCGGAAGCCGTTGCATCATCAACGCAGGGTTGGAGTGGAACGAGCGAAGGAATTCGGAGACGGTTTCTTTTTGGGGAGTTGCTCCAAATGCCAATAGAGGAAAGGTGAAAAGAAACATCAGCAAACTGATGGAAGAAAGTGCCATTGGTTTTTTCTCCTGATTGCCAAGGGGACTTTGCGGGAGACTCAGCTCGCGGTGGTGGCTGCAAATGTGATGCCCGGTGTGAAAGGCCGAAATGCGATCCACTTTCGCCCGAATCGAGGAAAAATTCCCTCTGCAAAAAATCCTGGTACGTAGTGACGCAAAGAATCGCAGCCTGGATCCGGATTCAAGCGGAGATGGAGGCCATAACGAGAGGACAGGGGAAAACGCCACTTGGCCTTTCAATTGCAAATCGCCCATTCCAGAAGGACTAACTAACCCTATTTAAGGAGAACCCAATGACCTTCAATAAAATGTTGATCGCGGGAGCCGTTGCGGTTGCCGCTCTCTCTGGTTGCGGCAATTCAAAGTCTTCCGATGGAGCGGCGGCAGCCAACGCCCGCACCACAAATCCGGCCGTAGAGGATTCCGGCCCTGTTCGTGGCACCCCGAGCTCAACGCTTACTGTTACCGATCGGCGCTTGATGATCGATGGTATGCCCGTGGATCGTGCGGATGAGAATCTCTTTCAGGGATTTCCCAAGCTTGCTTCTTATGTTTCCGAAGCTTGGCTGGCAACGGGAGCGATTCTTACGGCCGAAGGGAATCTTGAGGTATACGATCACGATACTCTCTTGATGGTGATCGCGAATCCGATGGGTAGCCCCAGCATTCTTTACTCGCGTTCAGGCTTCATGGCCGACCACATTACCTTTACCAAGTCGATGGGAGAAGGCAGCCAAGGCCAGGGCCATGCGCTGGGCCTACTGAAGTTCGAGCTCTCCGAATGCATGGTAGAAGAGAAGCAGCCTGATCAAGACCAGGATCAGGACAAAGGTGAACAGGACAAAGGCGAACAGGACAAAGGCGAACAAGATAAGGGCAATCAAGGCCAAGGTTCTGTGAGCGCCGTAGACGAAGGCCAACAGGAAAAAGGTTCGCAAGATAAGGGTCAGGAGCAGGAGAAATCCATTTGCAAAAAGGCAGTAGTGGAAATCGCCCTCCTTGAGGAGATCACTAAAAAGCCTGATCAGGACCAAGATAAAGGCGAGCAAGATAAAGGCGAGCAAGATAAAGGCGAACAGGACAAAGGCCAGC
>CAZTCD010000053.1:16261-28437 GCA_964612065.1 uncultured Bdellovibrionales bacterium
ACAAAGGCGAACAGGACAAAGGCCAGCAAGACAAAGGCGAACAGGACAAAGGCCAACAAAACCAATAAGCAAGTTTGAGGTCTAGGGCTGTGTGATCTCCGGTCACGCAGCCCTTCCTTTATCAAGAAAGGCTCGTCATGAAGATCCACCTATCGCACTGGACTCTGGTTGTCGTCAGCGCTCTCGGATTTGCGCTGAGCTGTTCGAAACAAAAGCAGTCCGCGGCTTCCGGGAGTTATCAGCTGGATTCTCGTAGAACCAGAACAGAGATTACGCTCGAGAGTTTGCAGAGCAGCAGTGGGTGCCTGAATGTGGAGCGCTTGGCTACCGCCTACCGGGAGTTGAACCCGGACCTGAATCTATTGGAGGTTACCACCCGGTTTTCCATGCCCCACGGCGGAAACCTCAGGAACGAGTTCCGATTGCTGACGGCCTTTGGGAACTTCAAATACGAGAGCCGGCCCGGCTTTGAGCGGGTTGATCTCCAGGGCATCCGGCAGACGAATTGCCGCACCTTAAGCCTGGAGAGAGCTGATGGCACCACGGAAGAGATGCGAATCGTGAAATTTGGCTCTGATTTTATTTCGGCTGAATCAAGAGAAGGAAACCGGAGGGAATATCGCTGGCTGTCCTCGCAAAGGGTACTGCTCAATGTGAGATACAGGGCGCATGACCTGCCTTGCACCGAGAAGACTGCCTATGTAGACACCACTCAGGTGCTCGACTGGGGGCCGGGCCTTCCTGATATCGTGGATGACAGAAGCCCGCTCTATGTGGATGATTCCTACCTAGCGCAGCTTGCTTCCGCCACGGGCAGGAACGTAGAGGACTTTTATCGTGAGATTCCTGGAGAAGCCGGCTCTCCCTCAAGGCGGGTTCAGGTAAGCGATCGCCTTGTTGAGCTCGCCAAGAGCACGGTAAGGCAGGAGCTGATTTCCTGTAACAGGGCGGCTCCTCCTGAGCCGCGCCCACCGGAAGTTCGTCCCGATCCGGCACCGCCTGGTCCAGCTCCCGCTCCGGAGCCTGAACCCGACCCTGAACCCGACCCTCCCTTTGATCCCGATGATCCGATCAGCCCCGATCCCGTTCCTGTCTATGACGGGGGCGAAGATTGGTTCGATGGGGCAGTGGAATCATTTCAATAGGAGCGTTCCAGGCTCCGGAAAACCGCCAGAGGTTGCAGCTTTCTCACCCTCCCTCTCCGGGTGGAAACCCAGGTGGATGTTCGCATGATCAAATCCTCGATCGCCGCGGGGCTGATGTTTCTTCCATGGCGTTTGGCGTAAGCCTTGGCCATCAGCCCGATTCCCCCTACCAGCGGTGAGGCGAATGAAGTGCCGCTGGCCAGGGTATAACGCCCGAAGCGGTTCGTGGTCATATAGGTTCCCGGGGTATAGATTTCCACTCCGCGCCCGAAATTGGAGTAGGAAGCCATTCCATTATCGGTTCCGTTCAGAGAGCCCACCGAGATAGCGCCTCTTATCGTGACGTTGGTATTCACCCGAAGGCTGTAATTGCCCGCAGATCCCGTAACCAGCGATCCGCGCCTCACGGCGGAGGCGATCGCAGTATTGTAGCTTCCCTTGGTGAAACCACTCCAGCTCACGTTGATCACATCCGCGCCGGCTGCGGCCGCCCGGGCGATCCCGTTGCTCACCGAGGAGCTATAGGCCGTGCCCTTGCCCGGTTCGTTTACCTTATAGCTGTTGATGCGAACATGGAACGGCATCGAGCCCATGGTGCCCACTCCATTGGCGGGGGCGGCGGCTGTTCCGGCCACCATGGTTCCGTGGCCGAAGTCATCTCTCGCACCGGAGCTCACTCCACGGAGATCCGGATGGGCCGTATTGATTCCGGAATCGACCACGGCGAGCGTAACCGTGGTGTTTCCAAAGGTGGAATAGGATATCTCCTCGAATAGGCTCACCAGTCCCGCGTTTCGCATGATCTGGTATCCCCGCTGGCGGCTGTTGCTGGTGAGAGGTTCCCGGCGGAAGGAAACGGCTCCCACCTCTTCCCGAACATCCGCTCCGGCGGCACTCACGCAGTTCTCCGCCCGCAATGCATCGGAAAGCTCTTTCCCGCTGATCCCGTTTCTGGCCCTGGCGGCTATGAAAGCTGGTTCTCCTTGTTCAAGAAGCGCCTTTGCATTCTCGTCGATATCTTCCATATGGAAAAGGGATTCCAGGCGCGACGAACAGGCAGGATCCACTTTGAAGGAAAAACGAAACCCCTGCGGGATCTCCAGGTCTTCCGTAACCACCTTTTGTCCCGAGGCGATCAAGCTCGCGGCACGAGGGTTCGCGGCCAGGAAGGCGGGGTCTTTTTCAAAAAGATAGGCCAGGTTCAGATCAAGTTTCCCATCCTGGAGAAATTCCGGGCTCTTTTCCTGTTCATTGGCATCTTGATCGCTTTCCGCTTCCACGAAAGCCGGGGCGCGGTAAGGGGAGGCCGCCGGCTCCTCGCTGGATGTGATCTTGACGGGAGAATCCTGGGATTGAATCACCTCGGCGGATGGCGTGTTCGTGCTCTTCTCTTTTTCCCCGGTCGCGGATTCTCTTGCCGTAGCTGAGGGCACGGTTTCGCCGCCCGAGTTGCTGTCGGTTCCGGAAAAAAACAGCACGGCTGCTGCGGCGCCGGCGGTTAAAATGATGGTTTTAAGACGAAAGAATCTCATGGACATCCGTTGTCGCTCCTTGGTGGAGCCAGTTGATTCTGGCTCGGCTGCTGCTTTCCTGTGTGGATTTTCCCTTGAAGAGAGGAGCCGTCCTGGCCCGGATCTCTTCGCGGGGAGCTTTAGGGTGAAAATCGCGCTCTAGGCGCGGTCACGCGTTCCTTGATGAACGGTTTATTGTTTTTCCAATCTGATTTTAAACGCAAGCGTTTTTGAGGAAAAATCCCCCGAAAAGAAACATCCTTGGGGCGGAATGAAACATCTTTAATGAGACAAAAGTATTTCCAGCCGTTTTTGGGATGCGGAATACGCCGCTGAAGGTTCGTGGCTCCGCTGCTTTGGAGTATCAGAGCCAGCCGCGCAGAAAATAGAAGAGACGAGCGATCCAGCGCCGTGCTCGCCCCATGGGAACATACTGTAAGATCTGTTCGGATCGTTCGAAGCTGTCGGAAAACTCCCTTTCCAGGCGGCGCACCGAGGGGGCGGAGAGAACCAGATCCAATTCCAGATCGAGATGGGCGGATCGCCGGTTCAGGTTTCCCGATCCGATCGCCCCCCAGTTGTCTATCAAGGTGGCCTTAGCGTGAAGGATGCTGGGAAGAAATTCATAGATCTTCACTCCTGCTTTCAGCATATAGCGGTAGTAGAGGCTTGCTACCCAGCGTAAAAACCAGATGTCATTTTTCCGCGGAAGAAGAACGCGCACATCCACCCCTCGCCGGGCGGCCTGCAAGATGGAAAGAAACAGGCCGAAAGTGGGAACAAAATAGGGCGTCATCAGCCATACGCGGCTTTGGGATTTGTGTATCCTCCGCCGAAGCGACCGAAGGTAGGTCCTGCGAAGCAGATAGCCCTGGTTGGAACGAATGTATTTTGATCGAAGCAGGGAGGCTTGCAGCCGGAAACTTCGCTGAATATCGTAGTTGTGCCAACCCGCGCTGCGTTCCCAGGCGTCCTCAAACAGATCGTGCAGTTGCCGCACCGGAGTTCCGGAGATCCGGACGCCCGATTCTTTCCAGGCCAGGCTCGACTGGCTGATGTTCAGGCTTCCGGTATAGGCGATTCGGTTGTCGATCAGGGTGACTTTTTTGTGATTGCGCCGGTTCAGTCTGGAGAATGCTTGAGGTATTCCGCGCGGGCGCAGGCCTCCCAGAGTAACCGGGCGCCATACATGCACCTCCACCGCGCTGGAATGAAGGCGCTGCCTTTGCGACCGGATCCAGAAAAAAGACCCGACTCCATCCAGCAGGACCCGAACCCTCACGTTCCTTGCCGCTGCCTCCTCAAGGAGCTGAAAAAAATGGCGGCCCAAGGAGTCGTTCGACCAGATATACATTTCCATACAGATGGATTCCGTCGCGCACCGGAGATCTTTTTCCAGAGACGAGTAAAATTCTCCGGCATGAAAAAAAAGAGACTCGCCAGCGGACAGATCCGGCGCGGTAGTGCGTGGGCGCGGCCGATAAGCGGGCTCAGCCATTTTCTCTCCCCGTTTTCCCTGAAGGAGCAACGATTGTGCCACGGCGAATTCCGCCGGGGGCGGAATAGTTCCTGCAACTTTTTCCTGGAGGAAAGGGGAGAGCCGATGAAAACCATGATGAAAGAGGAAAAGTTCATGCTGTTTGCCGGCGGGGTATTTCTTGCCGCAGCGGCATTCTGTGCTTTCAGGAGCCCCAGGCAGCTTCCTTTGCAAGCCCATAAGGGCTCAAAAACAGTGGAAGACGAGAAGGGGCACTACGATATGGACGGCGTGAGTTATGATGACAGTTTCGGTGTGGTGGTGAGCTCAGACGGCCGAACGCCGAGGATCCGCGGTGCCGAAGGGAAAAAGGGAATTATTCCCCATGGGCTCAGGCATGCCGAAGAAAGCTAGCCCCGGATTTTCCTTGGACGGGGCCATAAGGAAGAAGGAGCGATCCGCTCCTTCTTTGCGTCTCGTGCGCAATGATTCCGTGGAATTCGAGGAAACGCCTTTTCTTTCCGAATCGCGAACCTATTCGGGAGCTGTGCTTGGGGACCTGATCTATCCCGACGTGCCTGCCCGCCAGGCGTGCTTTTGGGGAGGATTGGTCTTCGGGCTGATCAGTTTGGCAGAGTTCGCGTTTCCGGAGCTCATTCCCAGCCCTCCGGGCAGCCGTCTCCACGGGGTTCTCTTCTTTCTGATTTCGGCCCTGATGGTAATGCCCGCGCTCGCGCTCGCCCCCCGGCCTTTGTTCAAGGTCAGTTTCTTTCTCGGGCTGGGCTTGCTTGCCATGGCCGGAACGGGTTTTTTTCTGGGCGCGCCGTTGGCGGAAGATCTGGAGGGTGATCGTTTTTACTGGGTTGTGATGCCAGGCCGGATTGAATTGGGAACCAGGGATCACCTTTTGCTGGCGGCACAGGGGGTTCTCCTGATGTTTACCGCTACCATCTCCAAGCGAAGGTCTCTGAACGAATGGTAGAAAGGACGAAAAATGCCCAAAGAAACAACCAGAGAAAACAAAAAGCGAAACAAGAAGCATAGGGAAAAGAGCAGAAAGAAAGAGGCGGGGGAAAAGGCGGCGCCTTTGGCCTGGGACGGCGGATTCCGCCGGGATCCGGATCAGGAGCGTATCGATAACGAAGCGCCCTTGAGCAACGAGGGCAGGCAATTCGTTTGAAAATCACCTAATGGTGGCTGAAACGCTCCCGCTCGGCTCTTAGTTCTTTAAGCAGAATCCCCGCCGCGGAAAAAGCGGAACCGCTTCGCAGAGGCTTAACATTGCTGTAATCATCGAGCCCTCCCAAGCCCGGCTCGGGCATCGGTGAACCGCCTGGCAGAGAGCCTTCCCGGATCTGTTCTTTTTCCCCGGCGCTCTTCTGTTCGATCCCGGGCGCCTTTACCAGCCAGAACGCGCCGATTGAGACAAGAAAGAGAGTGAGGTAGCCCACCAGGTAGGCGCTGGGCGCAAGTGTGCCCAGAACATCGATCTGCCGCAAGGATTCGGAAAAAAGGGCGAAGAACGAGCTGAGCATCACGATGGCGATCGCGAGCTTGATAAAAACGAAGTTCACCGCTTTAGGGAGAGCCTCGAGATAGGGGGTGAGATAAAACTCCAGTTTTTCCACAAAAGCCGGCACCGCCGATCTTTGGCGAAGATCGGATTCGCTGAGCCGATAGAGAATCGATTTAAAGATCTGCCCTTTGATGATCTGCCAGATGATTTTCACGTTCACTCCTTGCAAAGGCTCCATGGAACTAGATCGGCAGAGCCCGCTGGAAAACAGGGGCTCTGCCGTATGGGGTGGGGCTGGGCGGGAAATTAGCTTCGTTTCGCCAGGAATCCAGCGAAGAAACCAATCGCACACGCGCCAAGCGCGGTGTGAATGGGATATTTTTTTGCGAAGCTGACGGATTCTCTAACAGCGTCTTCGGAGACGCTCTTAAACTTGGTTGCGAACTCAGAGGCATACTGAATCAGGTCATCGGGATTGCCCGGGATCTTTTCCCGGAAACTGCGAGACGGGGTTACCGGCTCGGTGCTGCCTAAGGATTCATTGGTGTGCATGGTGGATTCCATTTTGTCTCCTAAAATCAGTGTTTCAAGGAATCGTTCAGGCGATCGGAAGCTTGATGGCTGTAGCGATCGAATATCTCGTTGAACTTGGCTTCCAC
Source organism: uncultured Bdellovibrionales bacterium (assembly GCA_964612065.1). GTDB lineage: Bacteria > Bdellovibrionota > UBA1018 > CAIPTA01 > CAIPTA01 > JAKFYM01. Next base: position 22,570 of record CAZTCD010000053.1, read on the forward strand.
TTCACTTTCCGTGAGCCCATACTTCTTCTGTACGAGGCCGGCCAGTGATGTAGCGCTTCCTTTGGCTTGATCCCATTCGTCATCGGTGATTTTTCCCCAGAGGCGTTGCATATCCCCCTTCACCTGATTCCAGCTGCCCTTTAAAACATTTTCATTCGTGAACATCGGCGTTCCCCTTTCAGAATGGACGATGCGATCCTAGATGCGACCAATAATGTGCAATCAGAGTGCCAGCGCCGGAAGGGTAAATTGGGGGATTTCAGAGAGAGGGGAGGCGGATCGGTTCATAAAAACCCCGCCGGCGTGGCAAATGTCCGCCAAAAGAGGCGCTAAGCCGTTTCGGTGAATCCCGGAGCGGCTGCGGCCGTTTTTTCCATTTCGCTGATTCTTCGGTAGAGAGTTTTGCGATCGATTCCTAGGTCGCGTGCGGTTTTATCCTTCGCGCCCTGGTTGATTTTCAGGGCGTACAGGACGTACTGGTTCGTAAGATGATCCAGCGGCTGAATTTTTGAATTTCCGGATTCAAAATGGGAGAAAGAAAACGGAGGATTCGCCGGCTCTGCGGGACTTTCCCGGGTGGAGTCCGGGTTCTCAAAGCATACGTCTTCGAGTTCCACTACGGATTGGTTGCAAAGAACCACCGCTCTCTCCATCACGTTTTCCAGTTCGCGCACGTTTCCGCTCCAGTTTCTGGAAAGCAAGAAGTCGATCGCCGATTTGGAGCACCCCGTTACGTTCTTTCCATTCAAGCTCGCGTATTTTTTCAGGAAAAATTCCGCCAGGGGAAGGATATCATCTCTCCTTTCCCTCAGAGGCGGGATGTGGATCGGAATCACATTCAGGCGGAAGAAAAGATCCTCCCGGAACCTCTGGTCTTTCGTTTCCTTTACCAGATCCTTATGAGTGGCCGAGATGATCCGTACATCTATCGGCCGGAGCTGATTCTCGCCCACGCGCTTGATTTTCTTCTCCTGGAGTACGCGAAGCAGTTTTGCCTGTAGGGGAAGGCTCAAATCACCTATTTCGTCGAGAAAAAGAGTGCCCTTTCCCGCCTCTTCGAAAAGCCCGGTTTTTTTGTCGGCAGCCCCCGTAAAGGCGCCTTTTGAATGGCCGAAGAGCTCGCTTTCCAGAAGGTTCTCCGGAATCGCGGAGCAATTGATCGCGATAAACGGGCCCCCCCTGCGGTCTCCGTAATTGTGGATGGCCCGGGCGATAACTTCCTTCCCGGTTCCGGTTTCCCCGGAGATGAATACGTTAGCCATGCTCCCGGCCACTCTCTTGGCCAGTTCTATCGAGCGCAGGAACGACTGGCTCTTTACCACTATGCCGTCGAAGTTGGTGTTAGACTGCGCATGCACCGCAAGTTTCAGTGTTTCATTCTCGTTTTTCAATTTATTCAGGTAAAGCGCCCGTTCCACGGAGCAAAGCAGCTGCGGGAAATGAATGGGCTTTACCACGAAGTCATAGGCTCCGGCCTGAATCGCCTTCACTCCCACTTCCGCGCTTTGGTGGGCGGTAATCATAATGAATGGGGTTGTGACTCTCAAGGCACGCGCCGCCTCGATCATCTCTATGCCGTTCATTCCTGGCATGTTCAGATCGGAGAGGATCAGGTCGAAGGCCGATGGGCCGGATTGAAGCTCTTTCAGCAGCGCGTTCGCGCTTCCGTAGGGTCTTACCAGGAATCCTCTCGGCCTGAAAAACGCCATCAAAAGCTCTTGAACGTCCTGATCGTCCTCGACCACCGCGATGCGATTCGTTTCATTCATGAACTCAGGAGACAATAAGAAAACATGATTGGCCAGAGAAAACTGGGCATACTCATTGCGATAAATAAAGATAGTATATCCCTCGATTTTCATTCGGGGCAGTATGACTCGGTTGGGGAATTTTGTAACGGTGTTCCCCGGGAGGAGCGATGCAAACCAACCAGGCAAAAAATGTGGTGATCAGCGTGTTCGATGGAAAAAGTTCGTTCGACTCTGCGCTTGAAGGGCTACGCGGGCAGGGCTTTCGCAATTCGGATGTGTCAGCTCTGTATTCCGACGGCCCCGCGGAACATCACGGCTTCGCAGGGGAGCCGCTGGGCTGGCTGAATGAAGCCAAGGAACTGAGGGTGATCGGCAGGCGAAACAATATCGTGGCGGCGGGCCCTCTTCTGCAGGCATTGGCGGAGCGGAACGCGGAAGACAGCCTGGCCCCTGCCATTGAAGCGCTCGGATTGCCCCGGTACGACGCCGATTTTTATGTCAGCTGCGTGAAGGCGGGGAAATCACTGGTGGCTGTACATGTGGATGAAGCGGATAGTGCGGCGAAAGCCCGGAGCACGCTGGTCAGGGCAGGGGGGCAGAGCGTTTTTGTGACAGAGAATCTTCCCATCGAGCTGCCCAATGCGGGAGACCGGCCGCTATTCTCGGATGATCTCCGTAAATCGGGGTGAGTGGCCGGGCGCCTCAGGCCATCGGTTCGGGTAGGTATTTATGAACCGTTTTCATGAGATCATCGATTGTTACGGGCTTCCTCAGGAAACCATTCACCGCGAGCTCGGCGGCTTTCGATTCGATCTTGGAGTCCGCGGTGAGAATCACCACCGGGATGTCCAGATACTCCGGAAACTTTTTCCTTTCGTTGCAAAACCACACCCCGTCTGTTTTCGGCATCATCAGATCCAGCAGCACCACTGCCGGTTTTCCATGCTTGTGGAGAACCTCAATCGCATCGGATCCGCAGGAGGCTGACTTCGCTTCCACATTCATGATCTGGAACGCTTCGAGCACGAGCTCCCTGATGTCCGGATCGTCCTCAACTAAGAGGACGTATTTTCCTTTTTCCATATTCCCCCCCCCTGAAACCGTGCGGTTCGCCAAGCTTCCGAACCTTATCCCTAACTCATTCAACCTTCAATGGAGCATGGCTCCTTCGATGAACTCATAGCCTTTCCCTTTTTTGGGGGGCTTCACCACCACCCCGCTCTTCAGCGGTATGCGAACGGAAAAAGCGGATCCCTGGAAGAGCTCGCTCTGGAGAGAAACCTCTCCTCCATGAGCTTCCACGATCTGACGCACAATATAAAGGCCCAGTCCCAGGCCTCCGAAGTGGGAAGCCGATACAGCCCGTTCATATAGCTGGAAAATACGAGCCTGGTCCTCTTTTGCGATCCCGATTCCATGATCCCGGACCCGAATAACGGCAGCGCCGTTTTCCAGGAAGCTGGAAATTTCCACCGGGCGCCCTTCCCCGTATTTGATGGCGTTGGTGAGCAGGTTGGAAATCACCTGTTCGATTCTCAGTTTGTCCCAGTGGCCAACGACTCCGGGTTCAAGGCTGAGGATGAGCTCGGATTTCGAGCGGCTGGAGTCGCTGGAGAAACGGTCGCAGATTTCCCGCACAACCGAAGAAAGATCAACTTCGGATTTTTCCAGAAGCAGCTTGCCGTTGTTGATCCTGGCCACATCTAGAAGCTCGTTCACCAGGTGGGTGAGGCGGTCGGTGAGGCGAAAGAGCCGGCCAACGAACAGGGGAAGCTTTTCCGAAATTTGCTCAGGGGAGGATCCGCCTTCGATCATTTTCTTGAGGATTCCTAGCTGAAGGCAGAGCGGGGTGAGCGGTGTTTTGAGTTCGTGCGAAGCGATGGAGAGAAACTGGTCACGGACGGCGATAGCCGATACGGCCGCATCTTCGGCCTGTTTCAGGCGTGTAATGTCCACGGAAAGGCCGCGAAGCTCGTAGCTTCCGGGCTCGGTTTCCGCGAGGCGGATGCTGGTTTTCAGCCAGGTGGAATCGCCCGTGGACGGAAAGGCCTCATGCTCAAAGGTGAAATCCCGTCCGGCAGGCCTTCCTCTTTTGAGGTTGTTGATCCATCGTTTTCTTTGAGCGGAAAGCGCCGGCGATGCCAGCAGGGTTTCTTCGAATGCTTTCACGCGCCCTTCTCCGTTCACCGGCTGATGAAAGATGGCCTCGGCGGTACGGGAGATAAAGCTCAGTTTCATGCTGTTGAGGTCAGCCGTCCATACGATGCCATCTGAGATCCCGTCCACGAGATCGCGGTATTTTTCACTCGCGGACCGTTCCCGGCGAAGGCTGAGCAGCTCGTGGCGTGCCAGCTCCCTTTCCCTTTCCAGGCGTTCGTTTTCCTTAACCAGCGCGGCTTGCCGGGCCAGTTGCCGGTTCTTCTGAAAGAGATCGGCAAAGATCGCGACTTTGGAGCTCAATATCGTGGGATCAAACGGCTTGGTGATATAGTCCACCGCCCCGGCGCTGTATCCACGGAACAGAAAGGGCTTTTCCGGCGTGAGCGCGGTTACAAAGATGATAGGAATATGCCGGGAGCGTTCGCGTTTCTTTATGTACGACGCCGTTTCAAATCCATCCATGGACGGCATCTGAACGTCGAGAAGGATAAGGGCAAAGTCCCTGTGCAGAAGCTGCTTCAGGGCTTCGTCCCCGGATTCGACAGAAACCAGCCTGTATTCGGGCCGATCGAGAATCGCGGCAAGCGAAATCAGGTTCTCTTTCCGGTCGTCTACGATCAGGATATCGATTTTATCGTCTTGAGGAGCCATCGCTCAGTGTATCTCCTTCAAGTTTTCGCCCGGATGCTCTACCTTGAGCCATTCATGCATCATCGCCAGGAGGCGCTCCGGATCCACGGGTTTGGTTACGTAATCAGAGGCTCCGGCGGAAATGATCTTTTCCCGGTCACCTTTCATGGCTTTTGCGGTGAGCGAAATGATCGGCAGATCTTTATAACGAGGGTTATTTCGGATTCTGCGCGTGGCCTCAAGGCCATCCATTTCAGGCATCATCACATCCATCAAAACCAGGTCTACGTCCGGGTGGTCGTCGAGCTGGCCGATTCCGATCTTTCCATTTTCGGCGAAGAGCACCCTCATCCCTCTCGGTTCGAGTACGGAGGTGATCGCAAAGATATTCCGGATGTCATCGTCTACCACGAGTATCTTTTTGTGATTGAAGTTCACGTTATCCGGCAAGCTGGGCTGCCTAGGGAGATCGCCCGCGGATTCAGGAGGCGCCATTCCGTTCTCCGGCCCCGGATAAGTTACCGGCAGATGGAGGGTGAAGGTGGAGCCTTCACCAGGAATGCTTTTTACCTCGATGCTTCCGCCCAGCAGGCTCGCGATTTCGCGGCTGATGGTGAGGCCGAGCCCGGTGCCGCCATATTTGCGGCTGGTGGTGCCATCCGCCTGCTGGAAGGCTTCGAAGATGAGCTTCTGGTTTTCCGGGTGAATGCCGATCCCGGTGTCGGAAACGGAAAACGAAACCAGCTTCGACGGCTGTGTCCGGCCTGGAGGGGGGCTGATGGTCAGGGTAACGCCTCCGTTTTCCGTGAACTTGAATGCGTTGGACAGCAGGTTTTTCAGGATCTGATGAAGGCGGTTATTATCGGTAAGGATGGTGCTGGGGAGGCCGTTCTTTGTTTCCACCCGGAACTCGAGGCCCTTGTGTTCGGCCACGGGGCGGAATGTCTGGCAGAGGTATTCTTTCACGTCAGAAAGGAAAACCCTTCCCGGAATCACCGGCATCTTGCCTGCTTCCACTTTCGAAAGATCCAGGATCTCATTGATCAGCGATAGCAGCTCGTTTCCGGCCCCGTAGATCGTGTCGGCAAACTTGACCTGATCGGAGGTGAGGTTTCTGGCTTTGTTTTCCGCCAGGGTTTTGGAAAGGATGAGAAGGCAGTTCAGCGGAGTTCGCAATTCGTGCGACATATTCGCAAGGAACTCGCTTTTGTACTTTGAAATCAGCGCGAGCTGGGCCGCCTTCTCCTCGAGGGAGCGCGAGGCAAGTTCCACCTCCTGGTTTTTGATCTCAAGCAGTTTGGCTTTTTCCTCAAGCTCGTTGGCCTGG
>CAZTCD010000054.1:0-28369 GCA_964612065.1 uncultured Bdellovibrionales bacterium
GAACGCCACCCACGCCCCGAAAGGGTATCCGGCCACCACGGCCGAAGAGATGAAGAGATTGTGTGGATCCTGGAAAGAATTATAGGAGCTCACCACATCTTCCCCTTCCGCATCGGAAAACTTGGAAAGCAGGCCCAGCCCCACCCAAGGTGCCTTCTCCAGCATCTCCAGGCCCCGGTAGATCTCCGCCATCCGATCGCTCACCCCGTCCTGCGGGGCCCTGGATCCAATTGAAGTTTTTCCCGTAAGCAAATCGCGGGAAAAATCGTAAGCAAAGGTTCCAAACAAAAGCCCGCCCAAAAGAGCGAGCCAAACCAGCAGCGTTCGCGCCAGCTGAAAAGAAGGGCTCGGAGGACGCATGGTAACCAGCCAAAAAAACGTGCCCAGAAGCACCGCAAAGAGAGCCGATCGCGTGCCGGTGAGCCACAAGGCATACAGGCAGCAGACCTGCAGCAGGGCCCAGCCCGCCCTATGCTTCCAGCTGCTGGAAAGATCAAACCTGGCGAGACCGAAGAGGTAGCCCACGGTGGCGCTGGTTACCATATAGGGGATATGTTTCAGGATTCCGATAAATCGCGAGCCTTTATAAAGAGCCGGGAAACCAGCGAAATACAGAAGGAGCGAGAAGGCGCAGATCAGGCCACACAGCAATCCCACCCCCTGCACGAACTCCCTGGGGGAGATCAGACGGGGGATCACGACTCCAAAAGCCGCCACCAAAAAAGTGGTGCAGCCCATCGTGATCAGCACGAGAAGCGGTGCCGCCTCTTCCACATGCAGGAACATCTGCAGAAAATGCTGCACCCAGAGAATGGCGAGGGTGCCGATCGCGAAGATCGCATAGGGACGGCGAAACTCCTTCAGGGACGGCATCGCTTTTTCCGCCCGAAGCGAAAGATAAAGGCAAAACCCCAGAAAGAAATTCAGCGCAACATTCACATAGGGATGGATGCCGCCCTGAAACAAAAGCCAGCCCGCCGAGGAAGGCACGATGCCGGTGAAACTCAAAGAAACCTTGCTGGCAAAGGCCAGGAGAATCAGGCTCCACGCGAGTTTTTTGGAACTCATTCGCAAACCTACACTTATTTGCTCTTCTCTTTGATGATCACGTAGGTGAGCACTCCGGTGAGCACCACGGAAACCAGCGAAACCACTTTCGAGAAGTTATTGGAGATCCAGGGCTCCTGTTTGGGCACATAAACGAAATCGTCGTGATTCATCTTGAGGGGCTTGATGCTCACCGACTTCCGCAACAGCTCATCCACTTCAACGATATAGGTATTGGTGTTCTTCTGCTTCACGTAAGAGGATCTCATCGCGGCCCAGGGCTTTCCGTCCATCTTACGAACCACCACTTCGTCGAGCTCGGAGCTGGTCTCCACTCCCCCGGCAAGGGTGAGCAGCTTCATCAGGTCCGTATCTTCGGGCACATAATACATGCCGGGCCGGGCCACTGAACCGAAGATCTGAACGGTGATCAGGTTGTCACGGGGCGAATTCCGGAAAATATATTCTGCCGTCTGCTGCGGCCCCTTCATATCAAGGATATTTTCGCCCCGGGCGGCGGATGCCACGGGCACGAAGGCAATCTGCCCGAGCAAAGCCGCCAGGGTGAGCAGAGAAACGGAACGAAAGCGAAGCGAGTGTTTCATCGTCAATAAACCTTCCATTAGCAGGGCCCATTCGATGGGCCCATCGAACGTGCCAAAACGCTGGGGAGGCAAAAATATGCCACGGAAAAGGAAAGGAGAAAAGTCAGACGTTTTTCTTAAAGGATAACTTAAGGATGCTCGAGTTTTCGCTCGCGTCCACCTGCAGAAGCCGGGCCCGCTCCGCTCTCTTGCGCCCCTTCTCCACGCCCAGCGCATGCAGGCCCAGATGGTTGGCCACCGCCAGCACTGTTCCGTGCCCGCAAAAAGGATCCAGGATCCCCCGGCTCGAAGTTTTCTCCTTCACAAACCGGCAAGCCATCTCACATACCCTGGTTCCCATCCCTCTCGCCCAGGTGGTTTCTCCCGCTTGCAGAAGAATATCGGGAGTGCTCTGTTCGAGCGGAATCCTGAGCTCTCGGGAAAAGCACAATAAATGGGAGTAAGCAGGCTTTCCGAAAGTGGCCGATCCTGGCGTGGCCCGGCAAACGATTTTGTGCCAGAGCTGGGGCATTTCTTCGCGTTCCGCGGCTTTTTGGATCAGAAAACTTTTGCTGATCCATTGGCCATCCACCTTCGAATCCCTCTGATAAAAAATGGTCACGCCGTCCCTGGGAGTGCGGGAGAGCACGAGCCTCGCGGCTTCTTCGAACCAAAGCCTCCCTTCATCAAGAGAAAGGTGCGGAAACTCTGAGAAATCAGGCAAAGAGGTGACCACCGAGTAACCCGGCACCACCTCTCTTTCCCGTAGCCAATCCAGAGCATCCGCCTGGACAATTTCTCGCGTGCGCTCAGAGGAGTCCATTTTGGAATTTCTTTCCCTTCGCATGGGATTTGCATCGGCCTCCGGAAAACTTTCGTTAGTTTTTCTTCGGAGTCTTTAATGTTGCACCGAATCTACTCTATTAATCCTCGCTACTCCAACTCTTCCCTTTATGCCTCTTCCCGTGAGGATCAGCGCAATCTCAGAAAGGAGAAATGCTGCCGATGAAAGTCGTCGTTTTTTTCATGTTCACCCTGCTCACAAGCCTCACGTTTCCCTGGATCCCCAGCAACGGCCCGAAAAAGGCTATCGCCTCCGAAGCCGAGAAGGCAGGCTCCGGCAAGCTGCTGAATCTCGACGACCGAGAAGACACCTCAGCCCATTCGTTTGCGGAAAAGAGATTCGACAGAGAACCGGCCGTAGTGGGAAAGGCGGAGTTCGCCAAGCTCATCAAGGCTTACGAGTTCAGGCCGGAAAGAGGCCCCGGAGGCGAAGAAGGCGAGCAGGCGGGAAACGCTCTTCTTGCTCTTTAGCCCAGCACTTCCCGATCCATGCCCTTAACGGCTCCCGCCAACAGAGCTTCCGCCTGACGGGCCAACCGGGAACTTTCGGATAGAACGCTCATGGGGCGCCCAGGCAGCAGCTTATTCGGGCAAGCAGGAAAACCCAGCTTCAGGAGATGAAGAGGCGTAGTGGTGGTTCGGAACTTCTCACAAAGCTCGGGCCCCACGCCCGCCAGAGCGGCCGCGTGCCGGAGGGGCAATCCGCTATAGGCCGCCACTTGCTTTTTCTCCGCGCTTCCCAGGCGATCGAAAAGGCAATTCGCGAGAAAAAATCCCGCGAACAGCGCTTTCGCCACAGGCAGAAATCCATGGAGCCGGCCGAGCCTTCGAATACGGAGCGATTCCGCGCGGTTCGCACGGAAATGGCAGTTAGCCCTGAGAAAATAGAGCCCTATTTCGCCCTCACCCAATGCGGAAGCCAGGCATTCCACGGTATTGGCAAAAGCTTCTCCCAGAAGAATACGATTCAACGTGGCAGCGCTCGCGGGAAGTGCCCCAAGCGTTCCCTTTCCGAAAAAGGCGCGGTGAGCGAGAAGGTGGGCGCTTTCATGAAAAAGATAATTGAACTGCAGCTCGCCTCGCTCCAGATCGGAGAGCGTAAATCTATCGCCGCATTCCTTATCCAGCCTTTCGAGCCAGAGAAAATTCTCCCGGTAAGGAATGCATCCCTTGGCGATCAGTGCGTCCAGGCTCATCAGCGGATACGTGAAGTAGCCGCAGAAATCCTTCGTGGAGAAGGTGAACCCTTCGCTTAGATAAGCATCACGCACGGCCCTGAACACCGGATTGAAGCGGTATAAAAAACCATCTCCGAGATTGGCGGGCAGAGAGGCGCGGGCGCGGAACTGCCGGTGCGCGGCGATCACTTCTCGCAGAGGCACACCCTTTGAATCCGGTTTGGGGAATTTCAGTCGCTTGGCTTGGGGCACCGCGGATTCTTAGCAAATCGCCCGCCCCTTCACCAGCGTGCTCTCTCTGGATGGGCCGGAAATTGCTTCTCATCTGCCAGGTTTCACCCAGCCAAAGGAGATCACATGGCCTTTGCTATCGACAGCCTCCAGCACCTTCGCCCCGGCATACTTTTTTTCCGGGGTTTCCTGGCCTTATTGTTCGCTGCCTTTTGCCTGGCGGCCCCCGGCCTCACCTTGATGGCCCTCACTTTCACGATCGCGGCCTACTTGGCTGCCGATGGCATCGTATCTCTTTTTCTGCAAACCCCGGGCGAGCGGCCTCTTCGCTCCTGGTTCTGGTCGGTGGCCAGCGGAGGAGCGGGAATCGCGGCCGGGGCCCTGATGTTCTTCTTTCCTCAGGAAACCACCGTGGCGATCGGTATTCTCGCAGGCATCTGGGCGGTTTCGCTCGGCGTATTCCAGGTTCTGGGCGCAATAGACGCCAGCAATTCGGGGAGCACGACAGCCAAATTCACTCTCGGGCTCAGCGGGTTCCTTTGCACAGGCCTCGGCCTGGCCATCCTGACCCAACCCTGGATCGGCGTGATCGCTCTCCTTTCCCTGCTGGCTTTCAGCACCACGGCCATTGGGATCGCTTCCATAGTGATCGGTTTCCAGATCAGTAAGAGCAAGCCTGCCGCCCACCGGCCCCTTCGCACCATCACCACCACTCCGGCAAAGCAGGGCCGCCGCGCGGCCTGAGGACGGAAAGTGCATTTTTCCAATCACCTCTCTTCTCCCCCCTCTCCGGAGGACCACAGCGCCGGGCCCGCCGACAGCCCCACCACCCTTTTGGAGTATGGGGATTACGAATGCCCCTTTTCCGCGCAGGCCCATTTCCTGGTGAAATCGATCCGGGAGAACATGAATCAGAGTATCAGGTTCATCTACAGAAACTTCCCTGCCCTCGATCCTCACCCTAACGCCCTACTCGCTTCCTTGGCCGCGGAGGCCGCCGCCCGCCAGGGGCGCTTCTGGGAAATGCATCATCTCCTCTTTTTGAATCAGCCCTTGCTGCGGAAAGACAGCCTGCTCGGCTACGCGAAAACCCTTCCTATCGATCTCGAGCGATTCGTACGTGACCTGGCAAGCACGCAAGCCCTGGAAAAAATTCGCGCTGACATGCGAGGAGCGGCACTGAGCGGCGTGCACGGCACTCCCACTTTCTACATCAACGGCTGGCGCTACGACGGGCCCGTGAGCCAGCGGGCTATGCTCGCCGCTCTCAAAGCGGCCCGCGACCGGCCTAAGGAGCATTCGGCCTGAGCAATTCCCGGGAGGGAATGCTATGTTACGCCGCAATGGTGATCTCCACCCAAGCAAAACTCCCACGGGCTCTCCTCGTCGGCATCAAAATCCCCGAACAGGGCGAGGCCGACTTTCAGGCATCCCTCGATGAGCTGGCCCTCCTGGCCGGCACTCTTGGCTTTGAGGTGTCGGGGAGTGAGCGGCAAAACCTGCCTCACACCAGAGGAGCCACAGCCATCGGCCAAGGAAAACTGGCCGAGATAGTGGAGCGCCTTCGATCGTCCGAGGAAATCACCCATGTGGTTTTCGACTGCGACCTGCGCCCCTCCCAGATGCGCCACCTGGAAAACGCCCTGGATTGCGAAGTGCTGGATCGTACGGGAGTGATCATCGAGATATTCAGCCGGCACGCCAGATCCAGAGAGGCCAGGCTCCAGGTGGAGATTGCCAGGCTCAATTATCTCAGTCCAAGAATCCGGGAAGTGGGAAGCTCAGGAGAGCGCCAGAGCGGCAGGGGCTCCGGGGAAAGCGCGCTTGCCCTCGGCCGCCGGGAAATCCGGGATCAACTTGCCGTTCTCAGGCGAGAGCTGGAACGAGTGCAGCTGATTGAGGGCAAGAGGAGAAGCGCTCGCTCCGAGCAGCTCACCGCTGCCCTGGTAGGATACACGAACGCGGGAAAGTCTTCCGCCATGCGGGCTTTGACCGGGTCCGATGCCTATATTGAGAATAAGCTCTTTGCCACGCTGGACACCACCGTGCGGGCCCTGCAGCCGGAAACCCAGCCGCGCATCCTTCTGGCCGATACGGTTGGCTTCATCAAAAACCTCCCCCACGATCTGGTGGCTTCCTTTCGCTCCACCTTCGAGGAAGCTCTTTCCGCCTCGCTTCTTCTTCACCTCGTAGACGCCTCCGATCCCTCTTTCCGCACCCAGATGGCTGTGGTGAGCGAAACCCTCTCGGAAGCGGGGGGAAGCGCTCTCCCTGCGCTTCTCGTGTTCAGTAAATGCGATCTATTGGCGAAGGAGGAGATCCAATCCCTCGCAAGGCAGTTCCCCTCAGCCGTTTTCCTGTGCGCTCATTCTGCGGAAAGCGTAGCAGGCCTCCGAGCCCGCATCCTGGCCTGGTTCGAGCAGAATATGCAGGAAACGGAAATGCTGGTGCCCTGGGAGCGAAAAGGATTGATTGGAGAGATCAGGCGGGCAACGAGAGTGATCCGGGAGTCGCATGAGCAGGAGGGAACCCGGTTCCGATTCAGGGCTTCGGAAAATGAAATCGCGCGCCTGCTGAAACGCCTGGCGGGAAAAAGTTAAAACCCGGGTGGACTTTTCCTCACCCAAGACACCCGTGAATTTGTCTTGAGAAAAGAAAAAATCCGCCCGGGCAGGGAACTTAGCTGTAGCCCGGCGGTCCCTCCGGCCCCGTCCCGAAAACCCGTGATTTTTCCGGGACGGTCAAGCCTTTGGGCCCACCGGACCACAAATCTTGGAATCTTTCTGTAAATGCGGCCGCCTCATCGTTCGTCCTTGCGGCCAGTGCTGTGTACGAGAAAGATAATAACGCAGCGCAAGAGTCGGGAATAGAATTAGTTTGAAAATTACTAATTGAGAATTTTTCAGCCTGAAAATTTATTTCGTAACTATTTGTTTTTAATTAACTTAACAAATCCACTCTTAGATAAAATTCAACTGTTTTTCTTTTTCAATCCGAAAACCATTCTCATTTCATCTCGAAAAACCGATAGGCTGGGGTATGTCTGTTTTCCAGTACCAGGACTACAAAAAGTTCGTGCTCGATAAAGTGAAGGCCTATCCCGCCGGCGGCCACGGCGTTTTCAAGAAAATATCTGAAGCGCTTTCCATTCCGCCCTCCACCCTCAGTCTCGTTTTCAAGGGCGACCGGGATCTAACCGCCGAACAGGCGATCGAGATCGCGGAGTTCTTCGGGCTCGGCGAACTGGAAATCGAATATTTCATGGTGCTCGTGGAAAGGAACCGCGCCGGCAACCCCCGCCTGCGAAAATTCACTGAATCCCGCCTGGCAAAAACCCGGCTTGCCGCCGACAACCTGAAAAACAGGGTGCCCAATGAGAAAGTGCTGGGGGAAAACGAGAAGCATGTTTTCTACTCGGAATGGTACTACAGCGCCATTCGGATGCTCACGGGGATTCCCGGCTTCCAGCGCCCTCCGGCGATCGCTGAACAGCTGGGGCTATCTCTCGCATTGGTACAACGGGCGCTCGGCTTCCTCGCATCCTGCGGCCTGGTGAAGGAGAAAAACGGCAGCTACAGCCGTGGCGCAGCCTCCACGCACGTGGGCCCCGACGATCCACTCGCCTTCCGCCACCTGCAGAACTGGCATCAGCAAAGCGTGCACCGCCTGATAGAGAACCCCCAGCTCGACGAGCACGAGCTATGCATTTCCATGCCTTGCACTACCTCAAAAGAGGCAGTGCAGGCCATGAAACAGGCCCTTCTCGACGCCATGCTGAAAGTGGTGGCGGAAATCGACGCCGGAAAAGACGAAAAATTCGTCTTTCTGAACATCGATCTCCTGGATGGGCGCAAGCGTGCGCCCTCGGTGCGATAGAATAATCAGTTATAGTCGTTATAGGTGTCGCCAAGCTCCAGCGAGGTGGCACCCATATCCGAAGATTCAGGAATGCAGCGCTCTCCGGAGCTATGGAAGTCCCCGTCTTTCTGACGGTTACGCGCCTGCTGATCGTCGTAGGCGCTGTCAGAACAGCGTTTATAAACAGGTCCGTTCCCTCCGTCGCGTCCGCCGGCATGAGCAAGGGAGGAAAGCAGAACTGTACAAAAGATAGACAGTGTAAAAAGAATGGCCGGCAGCTTCATCTGACACTCCTTGATTTCAGGCCATTGGGGCCTGCCCCTCAGACAGAGCAAACTTGATACCAGGTAGAAGCCGCATTTGACGGATCACGCACCTATTGGTGCAATGATTAAAACAGTCCTTTTTCCTTTAGGAGCACCCATGCCCGCTCTCGTAGCCGTTCTCGTAGTTCTGCTTGTATTGCTATTCGCCCTGATCGCGATCGGGATAGGAATCTATAACGGCCTCGTTTCCCTGCGCCAGCAGATCGACCGCGCCTGGGCGAATATAGATGTGATCCTGAAACAACGTTTTGATGAAATCCCCCAGATCGTGGAAGTGCTCGAGCAGTTCGTAGCCTATGAAAAAGGCATCATCAATAATCTGGTGGAAGCGCGAAAACACTACGGACAAGCCCAGAGCGTGGAAGAGAAAATCAAAGCTTCGGGAGAAGTTTCCATGGCGCTCCGGGGAGTGCTGGCGATCGGAGAAGGCTACCCGGAGCTCAAGAGCAACCAGAACTTCCTTCATTTGCAGGGGCGGATCTCCTCCCTCGAAGAAAACCTGGCCGACCGGCGCGAGCTCTATAATGAGGTGGTCACCAATTTCAATACCCGGATCGAGCAGATCCCGGATGTTTTCGTAGCCCGTTTCCTGTCTTATGGCGCCCGTGAGCTTTTCAAGGTTTCAGAAGCAGAAAAGGCGCGCCCCAGCCTGAAGCTCAATCTTTCCAGGTAACGAAAGATGCCCAAAGACGGCGACGACTTAAAAGCCGCGGCCTTCTGCTTTTTTTTCGGCGGCACGCTCGTATGGAACGGCATCAGGCGGATGCGGCGCGCGCGCCAGGTGGAAGATACCCCAAGCACGAATATCGCCTCCGCGCCCCAGGGGCTCACCGAGATACAGGGCTTCGCCTGGCCCCGCTCGGCCACCAGCCTGACCCTCAAGGAACGCCGGGCCGTTTATCACTGCCTGAAGCTGAAGAAACTGGTGAAGCAGGGAAAGTCGTCAAAATGGAAAACCGTATGGAAATCGGAAAAGGCCGCTCCTTTTTACGTGCTCGATTCCACTGGTGCGGTTCTGGTGGATCCCGGCCAAGCGGAGCTCGATATCAAAAAAGACGTCACTCGGTGGTCCCACTTGTCCGAGGCGAGAAAAATGTGGGCGGTTACTAACCTCGGAATAACCGCAGCAGATTTCCCTCCGGTGAAATTCTTCTTCGGCCTGGCTTCGGCCCAGTTTCGCTTTGAGGAAAAAGCCCTTCTTCTCGGCGCTCCGGTTTACGTGCACGGAACGCTCCGCCCGCGAGACTCCGCCTCTCTTTCTCACGCTCTCCCCTCCTCGCTGGCCCTTCAGCGATTTCAATCCTTCCTGAAACGAATCAATGGCTCAAAGGTGAGCCGCTATAAAGGCTTTGACCTGAACAGGGACGGAAAAATCTGCGAGACCGAAGTGGAACGCGCCCTCAATGAGATAGGAGAAAATGCGTTTGATCCCAAAAGGGAGGGTGAGCTCCCCCCTCTGCCCGGCTCCTCACCGGAGGAAAACAGGATTTTCGGCACCGTAGGGTCCTGTGAGGAGCGAAAGCTGTATATCGCCAACTGCCACCAGGAGCATCTCTTGAAGAGGATCGGGGCCAATAACGTTCTGATGATTATCGGGGGTGCACTCCTGATCGGAGTGGGAGCCTTCATCGTCGCCCTGCGGTCCGGGCCCTTTTAGGCCACCTCAGCGCTGCAGGCGGATTGCGTTGATCTCCGCCTTGATCCTGTCCCGGAGGATCTCCTGCGATCCGGAATCAGTATCGGAACGAAGGGCTTCGAAGCTTTCCAGAAGGCGGAGCTTTCTCCCCCTCTGCTCTTCGGTATCGGCAAAACCATCCGGCTCCTGTCCCACCGCGAAGATGGAAAGGTTTTCCAGGAAGTTCTGCTTTGCCTGGGTGAGGCTCATCCCATTCGGGGAAAACGGGCTATGCCCCTCGTGGCCGTCGTCCTCCCACCAGCAAACCGCACAGATATCATAGATACCCGGCTCATCGATCGTGGGCAATCCACAGCAGGGGCAGGGATAACGATCAAAACCGTACATTCGCCTGGGCCGAGCGCCCAAGCGCGCTTTTCTCCTGGGCATTAATCCAGGCAATAAACGTTCTTCTCCGCCACGGCGGAGCCAAGTCGAAAAATTCTCAAGCATCTGCGTCCTCAGCAGTGAGTTGGAATCCAGGGTTATTTCGATGTTTGGAATTAGCCGGTAAGGCAGACTTCCAGGGTCCGCCCCTTATAGGCAAGGATCGCGAAAATTCCAAGGGCAAATTTGCCGCGCCCCAAATAAATAGAAAAACTTATAGTTCGGATTTCCAGAAAAACGAAAATACCGAAAGCCGTTCACGAGGGGAACAGGCACCGTGCAGATCGCCGGATTTCACGAGGCGGCCGAATCCATCCATCTCGGAAACATCTCCCATTACGGAAATGCGGGCCACCTGCACGAACTGACCAAAATTGTTCACTTGATACACCTGACCGGCGGAGTCCATTCTGGCTACCGCAGAGAATCTGCCAAACTGGTCGGGGATGGAAACTTCGTTCCTGGCGCTCACTCTTCCGATTTCCACAAAACGAGAGAAGGTGTCCAGGCCGAGAACAGAGCCCGAGGCTTGCAGCTTTCCCACCACCACGAGTTGCTGGAAACCGTTGTATCGAAGCACCTCACCCCGGCTGTTCACTTTTCCGATCTCCACGAGCTGCTGAAATCCATTGATTTGGCGGATCACGCAACCGGGATCGGCGGAGGCTGGAGCGGGAATAGCGGAGAGAAGCAACGAGATAAGAATACGAAGCATAGGATTCCTCCCGGGCCGAGGCCCAGTGTCACGGGGGTCCTATTTTTAGAGCCCCCCTTATAACAAAGAGACGGCCAATAATCAACGCAATGCATTATTAAATCGCCTTGACCCCGTACCAAGGTACGGACATTAGTCTATCTCCATGAACACCAAGCTCCCCCCTCCCTATTTCACCATCGGCAAGCTGGCGCTCGAAAGCGGCGTGGGCGTGGAAACCGTTCGTTTCTATGAGCGCAAAGGCCTCCTCAAGCAACCCAAAAAGGGCACGGGAACCTTCCGCCTCTACCCCACAGATTACTCCACCAAGATCCGCTTTATCCGCCGTGCCCAAGAGCTGGGCTTTACCTTGACGGAGATCAAGGGCCTGCTGGCGATGAACAGCTCACGCAATGCCACCTGCGGCGAAGTAGCGGGCAAGGCCTCGGAAAAAATCAAACAGGTGGAAGAGAAAATCCGCGACCTGGAAAAAATCAGGGATGGCCTGCTCCAGCTTCAGCTGGCCTGCGGCCAGGGGAAAGAAGCTCTGGCCTGCGCCCGGATCTCCGACTGCTTTGAAGGTAAATGCTGACGAAAAGAAAGGAACAAATATGCGCGCCCATCTCTCTCTCAATGTGAAAGACGTATCCCGCTCCATAACATTTTACTCGCAGGTATTCGGGCAGGAGCCTCAGAAAAAAACCGGCACCTACGCCAAATTCGACATCCAGAACCCCGCTCTGAATTTTTCTCTTCTCGAAGCAGGCGAAAAGCGCCAGCTCAGCCGCGTGAATCACCTCGGCATCGAAGTGGAAAGCGCCGGTGAAGTGAAAGCCTGGGCCGACCGCCTGGCCGGGCTGGGACTGGAAACCCTCAAGGAGGAAGGCACCGACTGCTGCTATGCTCTCCAGGACAAGGTCTGGTTCCGCGACCCGGATGGCAATGCCTGGGAAGTTTTTTTCGTGCACTCCCAGCTTCCGACAGAGGCTGCGGAACCCCCGAAGCAAAAAGTGGCTTGCGGCCCGGGAAGTGGTTGCTGCTGATGAAGGCCCGTGCGCTGGCCGAATGGATCGGCACCTTTTCCATGATGTTTCTGGGGTGTGGCTCGGTGATGGTGGCCGAGCGCTTCCCCGGATCGGTTCCGCAAGGGGGGCCGGCTGTCGTTTTCGGGCTTTCGGTGAGCGTGATGATTTATGCTCTCGGGCATATCTCCGGGGCCCATTTCAATCCGGCGGTAACGGCCGCCTTTGCCCTGGCCCGCCACTTCCCCCCCCGCCAGCTGCCGCTTTACTGGCTGGCCCAATCAAGTGGCGCATTGATGGCGGTCTCCGCGCTTCACCTCATCCTTCCCGCGGGAGAAGGATATGGGCAAACGGTTTCCAGCCTGCCTTGGGCGCAAACGCTTGCCTGGGAAAGCATCCTCACGTTCTTTCTGATGTTCGTGATCATCGCCGTTGCCACCGATACAAGAGCCGTAGGAACCATGGCCGGCTTGGCGATCGGCGCCACCGTAGCCATTGCCGCACTGGTGGGAGGCCCAGTAACAGGAGCCTCCATGAATCCGGCCAGAAGCCTGGCCCCAGCTCTCTTTGCGGGGGACCTATCCCAGATCTGGCTTTATGTCGCAGGCCCCCTGATCGGCGCCTCGCTGGCTGCCCTGGCGTATGAAGCGCTCCGATCGGAATCCCGCTTGAAGCCATCGATAGAAAAAGGAGCCCCATGATGAAAGTATTGTTTCTTTGCGTGGCGAATTCCGCCCGCTCTCAGCTCGCGGAAGGGCTGGCGCGTGAAATCTTCGGTAAAGAAGCCGAGGTGGCCAGCGCGGGCTCCTCACCTTCAGGCAAGGTTCAGCCATGGGCCGTGAAGGCATTGGCGGAGGAAGGAATCGATATTTCCAGGCATTGGTCGAAATCCACGGACGAGCTCGGCCCCGATTTCCTCCGGGAACTGGACTGGGTGATCACGCTTTGCGCGGAGGAAGTTTGTCCCACGCTGAACTCCAAGGCAAAACGCCTTCACTGGCCCATTCCTGATCCGGCTCATGTTTCCGAGACCGCGAAGCCGGAAGCCTTCCGAAAGGCGGCGAAAGAAATTCGCAATCGGCTGGAAGCCTTTCGCAGCGAACTGCTTCAGAAAAACTGAAGGCCGGGCTTCCCCTGCGAACGCTCGGGCCCTCTTTGGTATCCGAAATGCATTGAAGATCCCCTGTAGTAGGTGAATCGAATTGGCCGGATCGGCCGTAAGAATTTCGCCCCAATCGGGGCGAAATTGTGCTTTTCGCCCCTATGGTTTGGGTTGGAAGGATACAAGGAGAAATCAAAATGGAAAAAATTTACTTCGACGGATTTGAGCCTCAGGAAAACATCAGATCCCGGGCCAAAACGGCGATCAAGAAGATCAAGGAAGCCGCGCCCGAGGAGTCGGAACCCAGCCTGAGCCTGGAATTCATGGAAGGCCTCTATCACTGTGAGATGGAAATCCTCCATTCGCCCGTGCCCTTCAAGGTGAGCATGGCGGCAAGGCTTCCAGGCCTGGCCCTTGAACGCGCGGAATTCGCCATGCTGAAGAAACTGGATCATTGGCGCCGGGCCCACATTGCCTTCACGGAAAACAGCCTGGCGAGTTAGAGCGGAAAAATCCCCGGGAGATCTTTCTTCTTGGCTTCAATGAACCCAAAGCCGGTTTTCGAAAGCCAGTGGCATCGGTGGTATACGGCTTATGATGATCCCGTGGCTTTGATGCGCGCGGAGAATCGAACCAAAACCCCCTGGATGCTCCTTCAGATCGACCGCCATTTCGGCCACCGGAACATCCGCCTGCTGGATGTGGGGTGCGGGCCCGGATTCGTAAGCAATGCTCTGGCCGCTCAAGGCGTGAAGGAGATTTCCGCTCTGGACATCAATCCCGATTGCCTCGAAGTGGCGCGTTTCTGGAACACCACCGGACGGGTGACCTACCTGGCAGGCGACGCTTACCATATTCCCCTCCCCTGCAAATCGTTTGATGCCGTGGCGGCCATGGGACTGCTCGAGCACCTGGAGCATCCCGAAGCCGCACTGCAGGAGTTCGCGAGGATATTGAAAGACGGGGGCCTGTTTCTGTACCAAACGACGAACCGGAATATCGTTTCCGACACCGTAGGCACGAAATTCGCCCGATGGTTCCTCCATCAGAAGCCCCTCCAAAGACCGGGAGAGCAGCTCCCTTTTCTTAGGCCGGGCGACCTCGATCGCCATTGCAGGGCCGCGGGTTTCAAAATGGGCCGTACGATCGGGCTGCGCCCAAAGCTCGCCACGATCCCCTTTCAGTCCTGGTGGAAACGCCTGGTGCCCGAAAGCCTCGAATTCAAACTGTCTTCGTTCCGCATGCTTTCCTATATGGGAACTGCGGTGCTGGAGGGAAAGAAAAAGGATTGGCTAAGCCAGGAGGGTGAACAGACGGCTTTGCAAACTGCATAATTTTTGCACGTGAATGGAAAGCGAACGGAAAATGATTCGAAAAGGTAATCCGTCAGGGGGGGAACCATGAATCTATATACTGTACCGAACTTGATCCTGCTTGCCTGGGCCCACTTCCTTCTCTTCTTTGTGCCCGCGGCAGCGATCGCTTACTCGATTTGGAAGTCGGATAGAAAGCAAAGAGCCATCCGCAAAATCAGAGAGCTCAGAAAAGAGCGGAGCGAAACCTCCAGGGCCGCCTGAGCCAGTTTCAGCGATACAGGTGATAGGCCCGGCTTTCTTTGCGCCAAGCGGCTTCGTCGGCTGCCAGCGCTTTCTCCAGCTGGGCAGGCGTGGCTTCCGGGTTTTCGATCCAGTCTCTGAGCTTTGGGCCCCCATTGATCACGTTGAAGGCAAGTTTATCGAGCACGTACTCGTAGGCAAAATCGCGATAGATCGGATAGGAGGGATATAGCTCGCGCACGCATTTGAGCATGAGAGCCACCAGGCGGAAAGGCTTGAATCGGGCCGGTTGATAGCCGGGAAAATCCGTATGCACGTGAATCCCGTGACAAAGCTTTCCCTGGAACTTATGGAAAGTGGGCTCAAAGAAGCACTCTCTCAGCAAGCATCCCTTGAGCCATTGCGGTGCCTTCTTTTTCATGAGCCCGAGCACCTTGCCGAAATCCACATCGGCCGCCCCCACCAGCTCAAGCGCCCTGGTAGTGCCCCTTCCTTCTGAAAGATTAGTGCCCTCGATCAGAACCGTACCAGGATAAGCCCTGGCCATATTCAAGGTGGGGGCGTTGGGCGAAGGATTGATCCAAGAGAGATCAGAAGGCCAGCCAAAGCCCGGTTTCTTGGAGGGGCTATAGCCCTTCATCTTGATCACCTCAAGCTCGAGATCGAGGGAAAAATGGGCCTTATAGTAAAGGGCCATTTCCCCGAGCGTAAGACCATGCCTCATGGGCATCGAAGAGGCCCCCACGAAACTCTCCCAGCCCGCTTCAAGGCGGAATCCTTCCACTTCCCGCCCGATCGGATTGGGCCGGTCCAGCACGATCACTTTCTTGCCGTGCTTGGCGCATTCCTCCATCACGTAGAGAAGCGTAGTTACAAAAGTGTAGATCCGGCAGCCGAGATCCTGCAGGTCAAAGAGAAGGATGTCGAAAGAGGCCATCATTTTCGGGCTGGGGCGCCGCACTTTCCCATAGAGCGAGAAGATCGGCACGCCTGTGACCGGATCCGTCTCGTCTTCCGTTTCGATCATATTGTCCTGCTTGTCGCCCTTCGCCCCATGCTGAGGGCCGAAAGCGGCGCTCAATCCGATTTTTGCGTGCAAGAGATCGAAACTGTGCTGGAGATCGTGGTCCACGGAAGCCGGATGGCAAACCAGGGCCACCCGTTTGCCCTTAAGTTGTTTGATACGTTTTTTGTCCGCAAGAAGCACTTCGAGGCCGAGTTGCATAGAATCCTTTCCTTATCTTTCCCGGAGCGAGCATCAAAATTATAACCCCGCTCTCTTTGTTTCCGCTAGAATCCTTCCATGACTCGACTTCTGCTTCTGTTTTCTCTCTTGCCATGCGTAATCGCCAAAGGGGAGGAACCCCTCCAACTCCATGCCCCGGAAGGAACCTATTCAGGGCAGGTGGTAAACGGAGCGAGGCTCTTTCCAAACATCGCCTACGTGGAAGCCCCGGTGGGAAAGAAACGGTGGCGAAGAGTGGCGCTGCTTCCCACCGCCAGGCAACGAAAAGATCCTGTGGCCTGCCCTCAATTCGGAGATGACAACTTCAGAGGCACCATTTTACCCTTCCAGGAAGACTGCCTCTATATGAACGTATGGACTCCCCTGAAAGAGGGAGACGAACCGTACCCCGTGATTCTTTTCATTCACGGAGGAGGCTTCATTTCCGGAAACGGCTTGCAGGATTTTTACGACGGCTCCGTTTTCGCCAAGCATGGCGTGGTGTTCGTGGCGTTTAACTACCGGCTCGCCGAGCTCGGTTTCGGGGCTCATCTGGAAAAAGAGAAAGGCTCGCTGGGATTGATCGACCAGTACCGCGCCATTCAATGGGTGGTGGAAAGGATCAAGGCCTTCGGCGGCGACCCCAACCGAATTTACCTCATGGGGCACTCCAAAGGAGCGGAATCAATCACCGCCCTCATGGAAAGCGGCCTCGCCCCGGAAAACGTAAAGGGCGGCATAGGCTTGAGCTATTCACGCCACTTTGACCCCACCAACCATCTGGGCATCTCCAAGATCCAGCAGGCAAAGCTACCCGGCCTTTTTGAAGCTGACTGGAAAACAGTGTTCAAAATGAAGGAAGAGGTGCCCGTATACGTGCCGGATATCCCTTCCTATCGCGCCTCGAACGAGGGCTCTCACCGGTTCCAGCTGATCAGCGCTGTATTATACGACGAACGATTCTGGGGACAGCCGGTGAAGATGTACTGCAACCTCGCGTGGGAGATGAAGCGCTACAACAGCTATATCGACGGCTACCTCTTCCTGCTGCACGCCGGACGCTACGAGCATGGAGCCGAGGTGCGAAGCCTCTTTCACCAGGATCGCTTCGGGCAGGCCTTTCGGGATTACCTTGTGAGCTTCGTAAAACAAGGAAAGCCAACGAGCAGAATGTTTTCCGGCACCCCATCGATCTTCAAGGACTCGCTTCAAGTAACGCACTTCTTCCCCTGGTTCTCTCTGTCCTCCAGTTTCCACGATGAATTCAATAAAACCGATTGCATCCTTCCTGACAAAGCCGAGGGCTCCCAAGCCAGCGAAGGATGGCTTTTATTTGAACGGATCCTGAATTTTTTCGGCTACGGCCGCGTGGACCGCTCTTTCGATTCCGACATCGAAATCGGGCCCACTCCCCAGGCAGTGGCGCCCAGCCAGTGAGGCAATAGTGCATACAGAAGCTCTCAAAGTACTCAATTACTGGTTCGGCGCCCTTGACCAAACCCCTGAATGGTACGGCCGGAAAATGCGGCTTTGGTTCATGGGAGGAAAAGCGGTAGACGACGAGATACGAACCCAGTTCGGCGCTCTCGTGGAAGACGCGGAAACAGGAAAGCTGGACGACTGGAAAAACTCCCCCAAGGAATGCCTGGCCCTCCTGGTTCTGCTCGATCAATTTGCTCTCAATATCTACCGCAACGAAGCCCGAGGGTACCGTTGCTCCGAAGCCGCCATTCCATTGGCCAGGCACTTACTTGCAAAGCGATGGAACTCGCTGCTTTCTCCGGCGGAAAATATCTTCGTGTATATGCCACTCGAGCATTCGGAATCCATGGAGGATCAGGAAACCTGCCTCGCCGGCTTTGAAGAGATGCTCAGGCAGTCCCCGATGGAGCTCAAGGAGATCATGCAGGGATCGCTCGACTATGCTGAGCGCCACAGGAAAGTGGTAAAGCGCTTCGGCAGGTTTCCCCACCGGAACGAGGCCCTGGGGCGCAAAAGCACCGAAGAGGAACTGAAGTTCCTGGCCTCGAGCGAGGCCCCCTTTTGAAAGAGGCCTCGCCCAGTTCCTGAGAAAACTGTCAGTGCTTGGATGCCTGAGGCTTGGCGGCCTGAGGCGGCCGTGCGGCAAGAGACTCCACCAGCATCTTGACGCTCGAATCCACTTCCTCCGCTAAAGCTTCCAGACCATCCCGGCTGTCGCGGTAGCATTTGTGGGAATTGAAAAAGTCCGCGGCGTTTCCGATCACCTCCGGCGGGGCATCCCAGTCTTCCGGATAAACGATATTCGAAAGGTAAGCCTTCACGTTGCCTGAAGCCTCGTCTCCCGCCTCGATCACCCTCGAGAGCGTTCGCACCGCCTTTGTGTGCTGGCCTTCGGAGAGCACGCCGCCCGCCTGAAGGGCCGCCATATTCTTCAAGGCCTCCTCCTTTTCGGAGAGAAGAAAAACCTGGAACGCCTTCACGCAGGCACGCCCTGCCTCGAGATATTTTCTATTGCCAGCACAGTCCTGCACGCTTTCGTTCAGCTCGTCCGGCTTGCGGCAATCTATGGCGAGAGCGGCATGAGCCGAGGGTAACGCCGTAGTGATCAGAAAAACTCCACACAGTATCCTGGTAAACTGCTTCATAAAAACCTCCATAGAAATTGAATGTGAAAGGAAACGCTTGCTCAATCCTGCCAATGATTGGATCCGTGGTGGGGCACATAAGAGAGACCATATCGCCGCCCTACCGATCCATTGGTGGTATCGCAGGCACGCCCGGTGATGTGCCTGGAATTTTTCACCGCACGCCCTGGCTGGCCGCACTGGTTGTAGCAGCGAATGAGGTAATCCTGCACGGCGCGGGGCCTGCAGCAGGAGATCATCTCATCCGAATTCTCGTTATACATTCTCTGCACGTTTCTGCTGTAACCGGAGCCGCAGGCGCTCGGGGGATGCAGGCCATGGCCGCTGTTACAGGAGCAGGAGGTAGCCAGCCGGGCAAGTTTTGAGGGGATTTCCGCTCTGGCGCCTAACGAGAGAGTGGCGGCCATAGCGGCAAACAGAACAACGAGGGGCATTCGCATAGAAACTCCGTCATCAAAGGTTTCCCAGGGCCGCTGAAACGGTAGCAAGCGCGCACGCGTTCGCAAGCGGAACAAAGCAATGCCGCGAATTTATTTTTCAGCCATGTAAGAAGCGCCATGAACTTTTTTCGGTTCGTTCACGGCCGGTGAATGAGCGCGCGCTATTTTTTCCGCATTCCGAATTTCGCGGCCCCGAGCGATCTCTTGCCCACCGGGGTGAGGGAGCGTTCTTGCGCACGGGTCAAAAGCCGGGTGTGAGGGATGTCGCAAAGGTGCTCGGCGATGAACCACACATTGTCTTCTCTTGTTTCCCAGCAAAGACGATCAAACTTCGAAAGGTTCACTGGCTGCGAATAAGTGCGAAGGCTGCGCTGGCCCCTGAGGTTGAAATAATCATTGAAGTAGCTCATCGCGAGCTCACGCAGCGAGCGATACACTGGAGCGCGATAGCGAAGGCCGGAAAAATTCGAAAGAGCCACGGCTCCCCACGCCCCGTTCTCCTTGAAGGGCGCGATCACATGGTCCGTGTCGCGATGCCCTTCGAGATCGAGGAGCAGAGGAGGATGGCCGTTCACCCGCAACGCCGCCGCGGCGAAGATCGCCCCCTCGAGGCAGTGAGCTGTTTTATGTTCCATCACCATGCGCGGGGAGAAAGCCGTGCCGGCCAGATGGTAAGGAATCGAGTCGAGGAAGGCCTGGATCCGTGCGGGAGTACGCAGAGAACGGAGAAAGCGGAGCTCAGAGGGCGTAAATGGCTTCATCCTCCTATTTTAGTGGGAAACAGAACGGTATGGCAAAGGATGCTTGTTTACCGGGCCTGGGGTTTGCAGAGAAATCAGAGTGAAAACAGGCGGAGGATTGGCTATGCGCGATTTCCAGGAAAACGATACCAGCTATGTAAGCGCCGTACGGGAACTGATCGCAGGGGGCCGTGAGCTGATCAACAATGAAATCCATCTGCTGAAGGAGGAGGGAAAGCTTGCCGCCCGCCGCGTGGCCAGCCATTCCGCCCAAGCCGCCCTCTTCGGTGCGCTCCTGGCTCTCAGCATTTTTCCTTTCCTCGCCTTCCTGGTGATCGGCCTGGGAGCCTGGCTGGGAGGAAACTACTGGCTGAGCTCCCTGATCGTGGCACTGGTGTGCGCGGTGATCGGAGGCGGGTTCGCCTACCGTGCCTTCCGCAAAATCACCGGTTCCGATCTCGAGTTCCCCGCAAGCCGCCGCACGCTCCGGCGTGAAGCCGAGTTTCTCGCCAGCAATGTTTCGAAGGCGCAAAACTTTCAGAAAAGGAGGCCCGCATGACTGCATGGCCAGGCAAATGGAAAGACGAGAGCGGTGATTCGAGGATCGAGCGCGCGGAACGCGCCGTGAACTCGAGCCTGAATCGCCTGGAGAACGCGATGGAGTCACTCACGGAAAAAATGGAAAACACCGGCCAGAAACTCCGTCACGTCATGGATCTCGGCAGCCGCCAGAAGGAGGAGATCGGCCGCCTGAAACACCAAACCTTGAACACCTTGCAGCCCATAGTCGAAAGCGGGCGCAACATCAGCCAACGCGTGTATTCCAAGGCCCGCAGTGATCCCCGCCCCTTCCTTCTGGGAGCGATGGTGATCGCCGGAGGATTGCTTTACTGGTCATGGAAATCCCGGAGCAGGCAGCCCGGCTCCGCCGAGATTTTCACTGAATCCACGGAAGAGCCCGACACCTGGGCCGTTTAGCGCGGCCTCTCTTCTCAGCCCGATCTCACCTCCAGGATCCGGTCGAGGCGCACCAGGCGCCCGCCGGGGCTGCCATCCTCGAGGCACAAGAACTCCTCCTTGCCGGGTGAGGTGAAGATGTCCACGATCCTCCCCTTCGCCCGGATCAGGCTGCGGGTTTCGTCCCAGAACGCCACGTGCACGGGAAGCCTCTGAACGCTGAGGCTTTCGAGCTCGTCGGAAAAGTCGCAACTCACGGGCTCGTACTTCGCCCTCAAACGATCCGGATCCCCCGCCGGCCCGGGCACGAAATGATGAAAGTGAAATCCTTTTTTGCTGGGCTCTTCCAACGGATCTTTCGCATTAGGCAACATAGAAAGCCTCCTGCCCAAGCGGATTTCAATTTTCATTCCAAAGCCGTAGGCTGGATGGCTAGGCGGTTTTCCTGAGCTTGGCCTGCTTCGATCTCAGCTCCCGGAGCGCCCCGCCCCAGGCCTCCACCTGATCGAGCATCTCTCCCAGGGTGGCTTCGTGCGCAGGGTGCGGGCGAAAATCCTTCATTCCTTCGAAATCGGTACGCAGAGAGAGCGCCACCTGAACCCTCACATCGGCCACGAGGATTTCCCCCATCACCAGCCTCAGGCTCTCCACGGCTCTGGTTCCTCCGGCGCTGCCATATCCTATGAATCCGGCCGCTTTGTGGTTCCATTCGTGGAAGAGAAAGTCGATGGCATTTTTCAAAGCGCCGGATATCCCGTGATTGTATTCGGGTGCAACAAATACGAATGCATCGAGGCCCCCGATTTTTTCGGACCAGCGTAGCGTATGCTCTTTCGTGTACTTTCCCATCATCGGAGGATTGGGCTCATCGAGCAGCGGCAGATGGAATTCCAGGAGATCAATGAGCTCGTAGGTCGCGCTCACCCTTTTCGAGGCCAGAGAGTAGGCCCATCTCGCCACAGCTTCCGCCTTACGGCCAGGCCGAGTGCTCCCCATTATGATTCCGATTCGAATGGGATCCATCACAAACCCTCCCGGGCAACCGCGCCCGGAAGACAATCTGCAATTCCACGACCATCCGTGACCACTCCTTAAACAACTGTTGAAAGTTCATACAGAACATATTGAAATTAAAAGACTTTCATTGATAAGCCACCAGAGCGATGGTAGATTTCCCCTCCTATGCAGCCACTCTCTACTTCGAACCTCTTTCGCGCCTTTACCCTCTTGTTGGCCACCCTGTTTCCGTCTTCCGGCCAAGCCGCCATCTTCGGGGCAGACGATCGATTGCCACTTCCTCCGGGCTCTCCCCAATACGAAGCCTCACGCTCGGTGGCCCTGGCCATCCTGAGCTCCAATTTCGAGGAAAGCGCCCCCGGAAAGCTGAAACTGGATCCCGGCAGCCTCTCCAAGTATGTGTGTGAGGACGAAAAGTTTTCCTCCGAGCCTTCCATGAGCTACGCCTGCACAGGCTTTCTGGTGGGGCCCGACCTCATCGCCACGGCAGGGCACTGCATGGTGAATACCGGCGAAAGCCGCAACGAGAAGGAAAACTACTGCGAGGCTTATTCCTGGCTCTTCGACTACCGCAACGGCCCGGACGGAAAGGTAGAGCTCGAAAACGTGCCTGCCGACCGACTCTACAAGTGCAAGCAGATCATTTACGCGATCAAGGAAGAAACGGAGCCTTACCGGGACTTCGCTCTCGTGCAGCTCGATCGTGAAGTGAAAGACAGAACGCCGTTCAGCCTGGCTACCGGCCCCGCCCAGCAGGGCGTTTATCACATGATCGGCCACCCTCTCGGCCTGCCCCTCAAACTATCCCGGCATGCCTTCATCCTGAAAAACGATCGCTATCGCGAAAGCTTCCTCACCAACCTCGACGCCTTCGAGGGCAATAGCGGAAGCCCGGTTTTCAACCGCTCCGGCGCAGTGGCCGGCATCCTGGTCGGAGGCACTCCCTCCCTTTCGCTGTATACGGATCCCAAGCTGGGTTGCGAACGCTACAACCGCTGTGCCGAAAATGGCTTCAGCTGCACTTTGCCGGATAAGGATGTTTCAAAATTCCCTGGATACCAGGGCGTGGGATCCGAGGTGCAAAGAATCGCCCCGATCCAAACGTTGATCAGTGAATTCGAAAAAACGAGAGCGAACTAGCGCCCGATTTCGTCGAAGTGCTCATCGAGCCATTCGAGGCGCTTCAGCGTCCACTTCTTCAGCTCGAGCACCACTCCACCGTAGGTGAAGTTGGAATATTTCGGAACAAAGAGCCAGAGCGGGCCGTCTCGGCGAAGGCCGCGGCCGTTCGGATCCCAAACCGTGAAATTCCTGCGATCAGC
The DNA here is from genome assembly GCA_964612065.1 of uncultured Bdellovibrionales bacterium. Lineage (GTDB taxonomy): Bacteria > Bdellovibrionota > UBA1018 > CAIPTA01 > CAIPTA01 > JAKFYM01. Next base: position 22,832 of record CAZTCD010000054.1, read on the forward strand.
GCCTGACAGCCTGATTTCCCCGCTCATGGCATCGATCTGCCTCATGATATTGCCGGTGGAAAGAGGCTGGCCGGCGCGCCTCAGATAGCGATATCGCTTTACTACTGCATTGTGGAAGGAAGGATCCTTCAGCATGGTCTTGAACCAGAACAGTTCCGGATTGCTGTCAATATACCAACCATGCCCCACCTGAAAGCCTCGCGTGGAACGCTGCCGGAAAACCCAGATGCCGCCCATGGTGAGGTCGAAATCCCAAACTGGCCCCATATAAAAACGGCCGTCTTTCCAGTGAAGATTCAGAGAGCGGCGGTAGCCGTCGAGATTCTTGAAAATCTCCTGAATCAGAATGAAGTTAGCGAAGCTCTCGGCATTTACCATCGACCGATAGGTGCGGGTGTCGCCCTTTTCGATAGCGCGAATAGCAACTTCAAATTCATTGTAGCGGTCTTGAATGTGCGCGGAAATACGCTTGTGAAGCGCGGGATCGCTCTTCGCCAGCTCATTGAGCTTCTTGGCCTTAGGCTCAACATAGTGCACCTGGGAATCCGCCTTATCATCGCTCCAGAAATACTCATCTGCCGCGGCCCGAGGATCGCGTTCCACCTGGATCAGGAAGGGGCTCTGCTCGGGAGCGCTGCGATTGATTTTGCCGAGATTAAGGCGATTCTTGGAGCGATCCACCTTTTCCGTAAGCAGATAAACGCCCTGGTACTTTCCATTCAGGAAAAGCTCGAAATTTCTGGTGCGAGGCGCATACCAAGGCTGCCCTCCCACCTGCAGAGACGAGGCAAGAGTAAACGCCAGTTTATTTCGCAGAAGAGCCCTGTCTACATAGGGGGCGCCCAGAACCCATTTTTCATGGGCAGGCAGGCCGAGAAAAGGAATCTCTGCTTCATTTCCCTGCTCATCAGTGAACTCGAGGCCGTATTGCTTCTTCGACATCTTCGCGCTGGAGTAGCCCCTGACCTTCACCCGGCCGCTGTATTGCGGCTTGGTGCGCAGAAGCTCCACGGAAGAGTTCTTTCCGTTATCAAGAACGGTGATCCTTGCCTCTACCTCGTCTTTGGTGACCGTGGCCGTTTTGGTTTGCACGTGGACCAATGGCAGGCGGGTTTCAAACCGGGTTATATTGGCCGGAGCCATACCCTTGGCAAGGGCGAGAGGGGAAAAAATCGCAAAAGCCAGAACAGACGAGAGAGATACAAGGCGCATAAAGTCTCCGCTGGAGGGATTACAGGTCTTACCGAAAGACCCCGCCTTATATCCCGACCGGCCAGCTCAGGTCAACCCTAGCGCCGATTATAGGCTTTTGTATTTATTGAGAAAATCGCTGCAAACCGGGAGCTCTTCCTGCAGCACCTTTTGGGTGGAGGTGAACCAGCGCCAATGGCTGAGCACCGGCTGATCCCCGTGCTTTCTCCAAAGGGAAAAACCTCCCCTTACCCAGCCGCCGAAGAGAAGAGCATATTCCCCTTTTTTCACATAGCGATCGCGAAGGCCCTGGAAGTCGTCGGTTGTTATTTCAGGATCGGTGATCACCTTGAAAGCCTTGGAGTTGAGAAGCAACGCGTATTCCACGGGAAATCCCGGGGCCACCCGGATCACGCATTCCTCTGGAGGAGAAGCAGCCAATCCCGTGACGGGAAGGAGGAAAAGAGCGAGAACCTTCACTGTTTTCAACGTACGGGCGAAGGCGCGCTTTTCATCGGCACTGAGCTGTTTCACCCGCCACTCTTCTTTCTGGGCGGCCCCCCGGGTACGAAAACCCTTGGTGCCCAGAATTTTTTTGGGAGGATAGGCTCGGGTGTATTTCGCCCCTCTGCCGGCGAGATGCTGCTGGAAACGTGCCTCCACATCCAGAGCGATACCGGTGTATACGCTTCCGTTGGCGCATTCGAGAAGGTAGAGGAACCACATCCCCCTAGTTTGAAGGAAACGATCCTTCAGGGAAACAATCGCTGCAAATTTTTCAGCGCGCTCTCCCATCCCTCCCTGTGCTCCCTCGCTTCGGCCTCGTTTACGAACCCCAGCTGCTGAAGCACCAGTTCAGTGCCACGGCCCTCAGGATAAAACTCCACAGTTACATAAGTGGCCACGGGATCGCTTTCCCACTCCCAGGTGAAGGCGAGGAAGTAAGGCGGTTTCAGCTCCAGGTAGTTTCCATACGCGGTATAGGAGCGGCCATGCCCTTTCATCGTAACGCTGTATTCCCCGCCGGGCACAGGATCCGAATCGAGCGAGATCACGCGCATCTCCTCAGGGCAAAACCACCGTTTCAGTAGGCCCGGAGTGGTCCAGGCGGCGAAAAGATCATGGGGTGGCGCATGAAAATACCAGCCGATCCTGAGGCGATTTTGCGGAAACTTCACGTGCAATCGGCGGAGCTCGTTCTGGCTTAGCGGTTCCAACTCGGCCATAAAACCCCACTTTCATCAGTGAAGAAGATTCTCATGAGGACCGGCGGGGGAAATAGAGGATTGAAACTTATGGCGAAGAGCATCGATCGACTCCCGATCGATGCCTGAATGAAATCCCATTGCCTCATTCACGGGGCAATAACGCGACAGACCCGTGGCCAAGCCAGTGACCCCGAACGCACCAAGTAAAACCTGCCCCAGACGGGAGGGGACGAAAGGAACCACCGCCAGCGAAACAGCGCCAAGGCCGATGCGGAAAAATCGTTCGTAAGTGCCAACATTAGTTTTCATGAGAAATTCCTCCCTAAAAGAAATTTCTCGCAATTTTTTGGCCAACCTTTCAGGCAAAAAAAAAGCCCGCATCAAAGATGCCGGGCTTTTCTCTACCGAACCGAATTCAGCTTAGTTGCACTGAACGCGGCAGTTTTTGATGTAGCCATATTCCTGCTGAGCGCGCTGGCAGGCCCAGCGAGCTTCCCTATAGCTCACCCGAAAGCTCTTGTTGTTCCACTTTACGCAGAAGCCGTTCACGTTGAAATCGCACTTCTTGAAAGAAACGATGCAGGCGCGGCCCCAACCAGGGTGCCCAGGGCGACGGCTCCACTCATCCGCTTTAGCAGAGGTGGAAGCAAACAAAGCGAGGGTGAAAAGAGCGAAAGACAAGGATTTCATAAATCTCCCTTTCAGAAAGAGTTAAGGAACACGGTTCGCTTGTTTAACAAGGGAGGGCAAACTTGGCAATCGAGGGCATTTTTGCCGCAATTGCCGCGGGCATTTTTCCTTATGTTTTGCCTATTTAGGCCTCCAGCAGAAATGGCTCGTGGCCCGCTTTCTGCTTACCCCTCCCGGCGTACGTACTCGATTCCAACATTCCACGGAGGATATTATGAAACACGTTAAACTTCTGCTGCTGGGAGTTCTTGCCCTTGCTACAGCCCGTTGCGGGAATAGCGATGAAAATTCCACGAACCAGACAAATCCCAACCCCGCCCCAGCCGAAAATCCGAGCGCCCCGCCTCCCGGACCCACGGCCCCGGACGGCTCCCCTCTTCTGATCACAGGGGGCAACTTCCTATCCGAGCCTGTAACAGAACACAGCAGGCGTGCCGGAGGCCGCGCCTGCGCCAAATACGAGATCAGCACCTCCGGCGAGCAAATGACCTGGACACAGCGCGCCTACGAAGGCCAGAACTGCGATGGCTCCCTGCTCGGTGAGATCGTGATGGTGGGCAAAGTGGAGGAACTGCAGCGCGAGCGCACCGACACTCATGATTTCTCCTATACGATCGAATCCGTTTCCATGATTCCTCACTCCGTCCTCTGGACGCAGCAGTGGGGAACCGGGAATTCCGGCGACTGCCAACAGGAACTTCTTCCCCTGCATCAGCCATCGGATATCGCGGGAAAAAAATGCGGCAGGCTTGGAACCTTTCCCGCAAAAGGAGCGGTATTTCAGGGAAGGTACCAGTTCGAGGGACAAAACAACTTGAAGATGCCCTATACGCCTTACGAGCTGCCCAATAGCGTGCGCCCGGGTGATAGCGAGCGTTCCGCCCCCCGCGCCACCAGGATGAACGTGGCCTACAAGAGAGCTGGAGCGGAAAACGAAACGCCGACGGAAACAGCCACGGAAACGTCCACGGCCACCGCCACATTGACGGATACACAAACCAGCACGGAGACCAGTACAGAGACAGATACGGCCACCGAAACGGAAACCGACACAGATACGGCGACTGGTACCGATACATCCACCGATACCTCAACGGCCACAGCGACCGCGCTCTAGGAGAAAGCGGGCCAGGCGGATCAAGGCACCGCTATATAGCAGCGCCCGTTGGTGCCGATTCCGGTTAAGGGGGCGTTGCGGCGGGAGGTTTCCCGCGCCTTCCTGATGCAAAGCTCTTTGTCTGCAGGACGAACGCCGGCCTTCTTCGCGTTTTCGTTGCATTCGAAAAGCTCAATCTCCAGGGAATACTGGATACATTGGGAAACGCCCCGGGTGTCGCAGGTGAACTTGGTGTCGTCGAGCTGATCGTTTCCTTCAAACGGATCGAAAAATCCGTGATCCGAAGTAACGCAGCTGCCGCCGCCCATAACGGGATACCGATCTCCCACGTCCGAGGAGGCAGGTGGATACAGGCAGGATCCTCGCTTCGGTCCCTGGCAGATGGCGTCAAAGCGCATGGGTCCGAAACCCGCTTCGGGGCGATCGTCGCAAAGGCCGCTTTGGCAATCCACTCCCAGGCTCCTGAGAAAGCGGTTGGACACGCGGTAATCTCCGGTGGATTCGATCCCGGCCAAGCCCAATATCTCGTGCAGAGCGAGAGCCTGCTTCACGGATTCCGACCTGATCTTATCCCAGGCCCGCTTGTTCACGATGATAGTATCGGGGCTGCGAATATTCTTGGCCGTGCACTCCTGCACCACCCCTCCTTTGGCCACATAGATGGGTTCCAGCGAAACCAGCACGAGGGCACCATCAAGAACGGCGAGAAGATCGCGCCCGGCCACCTCGGGATACAAGCGCGGATGGGAAGCCACGATAGCGGCCGCCTTGGCGCCGAAGAACTTCAGCTCCAAGCCGATATCGCTCCCTCCGTTTCCATCGCGGCCCATTTCTGCCGAAGAATGCAAGGGAAGCAACGCCAGTAAAAAAGCCACGAGAAACTTATTCATGCACTTCTCCTTCAGGAACCAGCTCCAGCAAAGGCACAAGGGAAACAGAAAGCTGAAACAGGGAATCTTTCTCCTCGCAATCCTCGAGAAACTCACACAGAGAGAGGCGGAATTTCCGGATCAGCGTTTTGGCCGCCGCGATTTTCTTCCTGTTGGTAGCCATCATGATGGAGCTCTGATCACGGTTTTGGATCGGTACCTGCTCAAGCGCCTCCTGGGCGTGCTGCAAGGCCCGTCTCTGGCTGCGCTTATGCGCGTAGCTCGTGATCTCCGGCCCAAGCTCATGCGTGGAAAATCCCTCGGTGCGATCGTACCAGCTGCCATCGGACCGGATCTCGAGCAAGCCTACGCGGAGAAGACGCTCCTGGTAGGCGCGTGCTTCAGGCAGTGAGATTCCGAGCTTGCGGGCCACGTATTTCAGGTCCGGCTCGAAATCGGCGAG
>CAZTCD010000055.1:0-27295 GCA_964612065.1 uncultured Bdellovibrionales bacterium
TCGCCGTAGCGGAGCTTTTTGCCATCAGAAAGGGCCAGATGGTGGCTTTCTTCCCCCAGATACCGGTGGGCCAGCTCGGCAGCAATGGCGGCATCGTAGGTGGAGAGGAGCTGGAAAGCCCTCACCGCGAGCGTCTTGCGGGTGGAAAAGGAAAGTGCGCCATCCGAGGCGCGGAGTTCTTCCATGAGTGAAGCGTACTGGGCGGGCGAGGTGGCCACCGCCACATGAGCGTGGTTCTTGGCCGCGGCCCGGATCATGGTGGGGCCGCCCACATCGATTTCTTCCACGAGCTCAGGATCAGGAGCTCCTCTCTTCCGGGCCTCCTGGAAGGGATAGAGATTGCAGACCACCAGATCCACGGGCTCCACGCCCATCTTCTTGGCGGTGGCTACATCCTCAGGATTGTCGCGGCGGTAAAGCAGGGCACTGGCGAAAGGGAAGGAAATGGTTTTCATCCGGCCACCGAAGGCCTCGGGATTTCCGGTGATCTGCTCCATGGGAGTTACGGGAATCCCCGCATCCTGCAGCTTCTTCATCGTGCCGCCGGTGCCGAGGATCTCCACTCCCCGCTTTTGCAGGAAGCTGGCGAACTCCACGCAGCCGTTTTTATCAGATACGGAAAACAAGGCACGGCGGATCTTCACCAGGTCCATTTCACTTCTCCTTCAGGTAGCTTACGCAGTTCTGGAAAAAACGAAGCCCGATCCCCTCGGCAGCCCGGTTCTCTAGGCGGGAGGAACGGGGGTGCTGGAGCAGGGAAACGGCGGCCTCCGGATGAGGCATCAGCCCGAAAACCAGCCCGGTGGGATCGCAAACCCCGGCGATACGGCCGTGGGAGCCGTTCACGTCTTCCGCATAGCGAAGAACGATCTGCCCGGCCATGCTGAGAGCCCGGTGGATGCCTTCCTCCTCGCCTTTGGTAAACACCACCCTCCCCTCGCCGTGACGGATCGGCAGGCCGAAGCTTCCGTCCTGCGAAAGATTGCGGGTCCAGATACATACCGAGGCCTTCTCCGCCTCGAGATCCACCCAGCGATCGATGAAATGGCCCTGGGCATTCCGGGCCAGGGCCATCTTGCGGGGCCCGAAAGGCTCCGGAAGCAAGCCCAGCTTGGTAAGCGCCTGGAAGCCATTGCAGATGCCGATCACGGGTTTTTTGGCTCCCACGAATTCCTTGAGCTCATCGCCAAGAACCAGCGAAAGCTTCAAGGCCAGGATCTGGCCGGAGCCGAGATCGTCGCCGAAGGAGAAGCCCCCGGGGAAAGCCATGGCATGATATTCCCGCAGCCGCTTGGGGTTATCGAGAAGATCGTTCACGTGCACGATATGGGGTTCGGCACCTGCCAAGGTGAAGGCGCGGGAGGTCTCGCGCTCGCAATTGATTCCGTCTCCCGTAAGCACCAGAATGGAAGGCTTCATTTCTGCTCCCCTCTCCAGGCGCGTTTCGCATCACGCACCGGCACATCCAAAACCACCAGCCCATGGCGGGAGAAGCGCAGGATCTCCGGCCGAATCACGCCGAGCCGAAGGCAATGCTGGCCGGCAAAGATTTTGCGGAAATCCTCTTCCTTCTCGGGTGCCACGGAAACCACGAAGCGGCCCGGGCTTTCGTTGAAGAAAAACTCGGCCAGGCTGCCACCGAATTCTTTCATCTCGTCGCCGAGGCGCTCGAGCTCCACTTCGCAACCCATCATCCCGCCGATCGCGCTTTCCGCGAGAGCCACGAGCATCCCGCCCTCGCTGCAATCGTGGCAGGAGCGCAGGAGCCCCTGCTGTATCGCCCGATGCACGGTGCGATAGAGGCGGAGGTTCTCCGGTCCATTCACCGGCGCCGGCGAAAGCTGCACGGAAGTAGGCAGCTCGAAGGCATCGGCCAATTCGGATCCACCCAGGCCTCGGTGGGACTGGCCGAGAAGGTAAACAGCATCGCCTTCCTTCTGGAAATCGCTGGTTACGGTTTTGGTTACGTCGTGCACTTTGCCCATGGCTGTAACCAACACAGTGGGAGGAACCGAGATCTTCACTTCCTTGCCCAAGCGCCCGCGGCCGATGAAATCGTTTTTCATGCTGTCTTTGCCGCTCACAAAGGGAGTTCCGTAAACTTTGGCGAGCTCATACAGGCCGATATTGGCGCGCACGAGCTGAGCCAGCTTGTGGTTCGCATCGGGATTTTTCTCTCCGGGTAGAGGATCCGGCCAGCAGAAGTTGTCGATCACGGCCATCTGATCGGGATCGGCTCCCACGGCCACGGCGTTCCTCACCGCTTCGTCGAGAGCGTGCTGGGCGCTGAGGTGGGCATCGAATCGGCTGAGCTTGGGTTGAAGACCGCAGCTCACCGAGATCCCGGCCTTCTCCTCGCCCCCATGGGGAGCCAGCCAAACCACGGCGGCATCGCCCGGGCCCTTGGCTTCCACGCCCACGAAAGGCTTCACAAGCGTGGAGGCCTGCACTTCATGATCGTAGCGCCGCACCCAATCTTCTTTGGAGCGAACGTTCCAGCGGGAAAGAATCGTATAGAGCGCCTTCTCGTGGAGCGCGCGCGAATGGAGCTGGGTTTCGTCCACTTCGGGGAGCTCTGGCTTGCGGCTCCAGAACTGCTCCTCCTTCGGGCCTTCCCATTTCGCTTTGAGGATCATAGGGGGCAATCCATCGTGCAGGAAATCCAGTTTAAGGAGAGCCACGGTCTTTTCGCCGTAAACCACATGGAAAACGCCCGAATCGTTGAACTCGCCGAGCACAGAAGCTTCCACTCCGCGGCGGCTGGCCAGCAGCAGGAAGGCATCGAGTTTTTCCTGGGGCACGGAAAAGGTCATCCGCTCCTGGCTCTCGCTCACCACCAGTTCGTAAGGTTGGAGGCCGGGGTATTTCACCGGTGCGTGGGTAACATCGAGCCTGGCCCCGCCCGTGCCTGTGGCCATCTCACCCACGGAGGAGGAAAGGCCTCCGGCTCCGTTATCCGTTACGCTGGAAAACAACCCTAGATCCCGTGCTTCGAGAAGGAAATCGGCCAGGCGCTTCTGCGTGATCGGATCGCCGATCTGCACCGCAGTGGCCGGGGCGCTCTCGGTAAGCTCCATCGAAGAAAAGGTGGCACCGTGGATGCCATCTTTTCCGATTCGTCCGCCTGCCATCACGATCGCATCGCCGGGCTTCTGGCCTTTGGAAGCTCCCTCGCGGCCATCGGGCAGCTTGGGAGGCATAGCGCCGATCGTTCCGCAGAACACGAGCGGCTTCCCGGAGAAATCTTTATGGAAGGCAAAAGCGCCGTTCACTGTGGGGATTCCGCTCTTGTTGCCTCCGTCCTCCACACCGAGGTGCACACCCTCGAAAATCCGGCGAGGGTGCTTGAGGCCGTCGGGAAGGTCTTTCTCCTCCCCCACTCCTGGCCAATCCGGTGGGCCGAAGCAGAATACGTCGGTGTTGGCGATGGGCCGCGCACCCAATCCGCAGCCGAGCACATCGCGGTTCACGCCCACGATGCCCGTGAGAGCGCCACCGTATGGATCCAGGGCAGAAGGGGAGTTATGGGTTTCCACCTTGATGCAAAGATCCACTTTCGGATCGAAGCGCACCACGCCGGCGTTATCGGTAAACACAGAAACCAGCCAGGGAAGCTTTCGCTCCTCGCGGATCTCCTCGGTGCTCTTGCGGATATAAGTCTTGAATACCGAACGCACAGTGAAGTTCCCGAAGCTCGGATAGCCTTCCGGCTTCCCGTCCTCGGTATAATCGATCTCGGCCCCGAATATCTTATGCTTGCAGTGCTCGCTCCAGGTTTGCGCGAGGATCTCCATTTCCAGATCGGTGGGATCGTTGCCCAGGCCGAACTTCGCTCGCTGCGCGCGCACTTCGGGGCGGGCGTAATAGCTGCGGATGGTCTGCAGCTCCTGAATCGTAAGAGCCCAGCAGCGTTCCTTGCTCATTTTCTGGAGGTCGCGGTCGTCGGTTTCGAGAGAAACTGATTCCACCCTCGCCTCGCCCTTGAGCTTCACTTCCGGCACGGTTTGGCCCTCGAAGCGGCCCTCTTTCCAGTAATCCTCCCAGGCGATCACCTTGATCTCCTCGATCAGAGGGTTCGCGATGATCTCGGAAGCCACTCTTTCCACTTCCGCCCGTGAGAGATCACCGTAGAAATAGATCGCCTTGCCAGAATGTATTGTTACGTCGTGCTGTTTGGCGAAGGAGCTGAGGAGATGAAGGGCCTCGGTGGCCGAGCGGCCCACGTTATCGGTTACCCCGGGGAGAAAGCGCACTTGCACCACATAGGCCGGCAGAAGAGAGCCCGCGCCCGAAAAGCGAAACTCCGGATGGTGCTCGAGCTGAAACTCCTGGAGCACCGGATCGCAAAAAACCGCTTCGCCCCAGCGACGGGCTTCTTCCATCGGTATCTCGGTGCCGTCGGAGGCCTTGGCCCAGAACAGTTCCACGCTCTCGGTGCCGAATACGGGAATCCGAAGATGATGGCGGGCCGAACGGGCGTATCTCTGCTCCCTGGCATTGCAGTCGAGCTCGCGTACTTCCATCCGCATTACCTTCATGATTCCTCCGAGGTGCTGATCCAGCGTTTCCCGCCGGTATTTTTCAATCGAATTCTTCCCGAGGCAGCCAGATCCAGCGCGAGAGGAAAGAGACGATGCTCCACCTCTCTGCCGCGGGCGATGAAATCGCCCAGGCTGTCAGCATCAAGCCGGGGAAAGCTTTCCTGCAAAACCGGAAGGCCGGTATCAAGGCCCGCATCCACGAGATGCACCGTAACGCCGCTCAGCTTTAGCCCGTCGCCGAAGGCCCGTTCATAACCGTTCAGGCCCGGATAGGCGGGAAGAAGCGAAGGATGCACGTTGAGCACGCGGGAGAAGCCTTCGTCCGCGAAAAAATCCAGGAATCCTTTTCCTACTATGCGTTTGTAACCCGCGAGAAAAGCCCAGCGGGGCTTGAGGCTTTTCAAAAGCGCCAGAAGGGTACCCTCTTCTTTGTGGTTCACCACATAGGTTTGCACGCCCATGGCCGCAGCTTTCTCCAGGGCAGGGGCTCCGGAGCGATCGCTGATCACGGCTTTCGCCTGAAATTTCTCGGGATAGCTTCTGGCGTGCTCCAGCAGGGCGAGGCAGTTCGTTCCTTCCCCCGAGGCCATCACCACAAAGGGCAGAGGCAGCGCGGGTTTAGTTCCCGACATCCGCCCTCCTTTGGCGCCCCGTAAAGCTCACCTTCTCCGTCCAGGCATGGGCCTTGGTGCGGGCTTCCGGTCGGCTACGCCCGAGGGCGGTAACTCCCAGCACTCTTCCGCCATTGGTGAAAAACTTTCCGTCTCTCGTGCTCACTCCGGCGTAGAAAATCTTCACTCCATCTTGGGGCCAGGAGGATCCGAAATCCGGATGCACGGAGATCTCATCGCCCTTGCGAGGAGAGGCAGGATAACCTTCCGCGGCCGAAACCACGTGCACCGCCGCCCCTTCCTTGAGCTTGGGGCCGCTGGGCCGCAGGAAAGCAAGCTCGCCATCGCGGCAGGCGCAAAGCCAGGGAAGAAGGCTTTCATCGAGCATCGGCATCAGGGCCTGTGTTTCCGGATCTCCGAAGCGCGCGTTGAACTCCAGCACCTTAGCCGATCCGTTTTCCACCATGAGGCCGATGAAGAGCACGCCCTTGAAAGGCACGGCCTTCTTCCTCATCTCGGCCAGCAGCGGCTCAGTAACTTCCTTGGCCACCCGGGCGCTGAAGCCTTCCGGAAGCCAGTCCGCGGGGGTGAAGGCCCCCATGCCCCCCGTATTCGGGCCCTGGTCCCCCTCGAAGATTCTTTTGTAATCGCAGGCGAAGCCCAGAGGTGCACCGATTTTGCCGTCGCAAAGGTAAAAGGCCGAAACTTCGCGGCCGCTGAGGCGCTCCTCGATCACTACCGTTTTTCCAGCCTCGCCCATGCTTCCGGAAAAGAAATCATCGAGGGTACTGAGGCCCTGCTCGCGGGAATCACAAACCACCACACCCTTGCCGAGCGCGAGGCCGTCGGCTTTCACCACCCAGCCGTTGCCCCATTCCACGGTGGAGAGAAACTGCTTTGCGGATTCTTTTTCCTGGAAGGTTTCGTACTTGGCCGTGGGAATCCCGGCGGCCTTCATCAAATCCTTGGAATAGGCCTTCGACCATTCGATCCGGGAAGCGGCTTTGCTGGGACCAAAAGCAGGAATGCCCTCGGCCTCGAAAAAATCCACAGCTCCATCAGCGAGCGCCTGGTCGGGCCCCACCACCACGATGGAAACACGGTTTTCCCTCACGAACTCCGCGATCCGGGGAAAGTCGCCCGCAGGAATGGAAACGCAATCCACCCGTCCACCCGCGTCTCCCTGCATGCCTGGATTGCCGGGACATACGAAAACTTTTTCCACTCCGGTATCGAGCGCCAGACGCCATGCCAACGCATGTTCTCTTCCGCCGGAGCCGATCACCAACAATCGCAAGCTGCTCAAAGGGCCCCCTTGATGCGATGGCAAAGCTCCGGCACTCCGGGCACTCCCTCATAGGCAGGCTTGTTCAAAAACAGGAGCGAAAGGGCATTCACGAGCGAGGGATACATCAAACGCGCGCTCTCGAACGCTTCTTGGGGAAGCTTTTCCGGGAAACTCTTCAGTTCTTCCTCGCAAATTTTTTTCCAATCCTTCAAGCCTCTTTCCTTGGCGAGGGCTTTGGCTTTTTCCATGGAGTCGTACCAGGGAGTGCCGCGGTACACCCGGCGCAGGAATTCCTTGGAGAAGTGCACGCCTTCCGGGCCGATCAGCCGAAGCTCGTCGGGGCCGATCGAATCCACCAGCAGGAAGCCGCGGGACGCTCCTGGCTCCGAGGGTGGAGTAAAGGCGAATTCGAATTTTCCGTCCCAGAGCTCGAGGCCCAGAGGGGAAAAGATATCTTTCAAGCGGAGCGCCAGCAGAAGGGTAACGGCCACGAGATCATCAAGCTCGGCCTGGCTCAATCCTCCCACCTGCATGGTTTCCTCGCGGGTAAGAAAGCGATCGGAGGGCTCGAGCTTGGTGAAAAACTCCACGATCGGATAGGGAAACGCCTCTCCCGCTTTGGGGCTATCGGCGAATCCGAAGCTCTGGGCATAACCGGGGATTTTTTCCGCCCGGCCCAGAAAGGACGACCCTTCGGGAGCCCCGAACCGGAAAACCACCTCCAATGGCACGAGGCAGGAAGCGGGACGCTCGGCATAAGCAGAATAATCGAACACCACCTTGCCGCTCTCTTGCCTCGAGGGCGCGGCAGGACGGGAAAGAGCCTTCACCGCAAGCCTCTTGGAGGGCTTGCCCGGAGGAAGCAGTTCTCCCGCTTCGTTTATCAATCCTACGGAATGGTGGCGCACCCCTTCCCTTCTCAGGTTTTTGAACACAGGCGATGAGGTGAAACTGTCCCGCCAGAATTTTGGGTATTTTTCCGGCAGCTGCCAATTCGCCCAGGTGGAGGCTTCCCCGAGATAGCGGAAGAAAAGATCACCCATCAGAGCGAGTGCTTCCCCCTTGCCGGGCAGGAGATCCGGCATCTCCCCCCAATCAAAGATGGAATAGCGATCGGAAAAATCGAATACGTAAGAGCTTCCTCCGCTCGTGCTATAAACATCTTTCACCGATCCGGAGTAAAGCAGATCCCCCACGCTCTCAGGCATGGATATATCCCTTCTTTCCGTTGGTGAGGAAGGGCGAGTGAGTGCCGGTGCCGTTGGCCATCTGAAGGGCCGCGAGCATCGCATTGCCCACGTTATTGATTCCGGTCCAGATCCCGCCCGGCACCGAGGAAACCCGGCGCGCCACGGAGATGCCGCTATAGGGATCACGGTAGGCCTGCTCGTTCAGCACCGGTACGAAGATGCGAATCTCATCGGAATCCTTGCCCGCTGGAGGATAGGGAAGAGGGCTCTCCGGATCGGTTTCGCTGATATCGGCGAGGCAGATGTTCACTTCATTGGGCATCGGCTTATCGGTGAGGTTCAGGGGCACGCCGGCCTTCTCCACGATCTTCTGCGCACGCTCGAGAAGCAGCTGAAAATGGGGAAGGTTCTTCTTGTGGCGTTCAAATACGAGATTGAAGCGATCAAAGTTGTATTGAAGCTCGAGGTTCTCCATGCGGCCCACGGCGTCTACGGCGCTTTGGTACTGATCCGGAGCCGTGGCGAGCACAGGAATGCCGAAGGGCATTTGCGAGATCGCGAAAAAAGCGTCCACACCGCCAATCGCGGCAGTGCAGGGAATCCCGAAAACAGGAATCAGAAGTTTGGAGGCCACGATTCCCGGAAGGTGCGCGGCCAGGCCGGCTCCGGCGATCACAGCGCCAGCGTCCACCCCGGCGAGGGTGCGATCAAGAAGCTCCGGGCTGCGGTGCACGGAGATCATCCGGAAATCCACCTCGTGCCCTTCGTTCAGGAGGCGGGCCTTCAGGGGCTCATAGATATTGGCATCGCTCTTGGAACCGAAAACCACCAGCACCTTCATTTGCGGCGATCTCCCTTTCTTTTTTCCCGGAAGGCCACGCCGGCGGTAACATCGGTGGGATATTTTCCGTCAAGGCAGGCCATGCAAAGGGATTTCAGGCCGATGGCCTCACGAATGGAATCCTGGTCGAGGTAGATCACCCGGTCTGCATTGAGAGCCTGGGCGATCTGGTTCTCATCACGGCCCGTGGCGATCAGCTCTTCGGTGCTCGGGAAATCGATCCCGTAATAGCAGGGGTGGCGGATGGGCGAGCAGGTGCTCACGAAATACACTTCCTTGGCCCCCGCTCTCCGCACCAGATCCACGAGGCGTTTGGAGGTAGTGCCGCGCACGATGCTGTCGTCTACCAGGAGCACCTTTTTGCCGGTGATCTCGGAGCGCACCGGATTCAGCTTCAGGTCCACGGCTTTGGTGCGCTTCTCCGGCGTATTCAAAATAAAAGAGCGCTGGATGTAGCGGTTCTTGATCAGCACTTCGCGGTAAGGAATGCCGAGCTCTTCCGCCAGGGCGATGGCGGCGATACGGGAGGTCTCCGGCACCGGCACCACGATATCCGGCTGCATCTCTCCGAGTTCCATATGCTGGCGCACCTTGCGTGCCAGGCCTTTCCCGAGCTCGAGGCGGGCATTATAAACAGGTTTTGTTTCCAGCACGCTCTCCGCGCCCGCGAAATACACCCACTCAAACATGCAGGGAGTGGCCGGCTCAGCGAGGGGAAGAACCTTGCGGTTGAGATTGCCTTCCATGTCCACGAAGATCAGCTCGCCCGCCTTAAGATCGCCCACGGCCTCGTAGCCCAGGAAGTTCAGGAGAATCATCTCGGAAGTCACGCAATAGGCGGTTTTCTTCACCAGCGATCCCTGCGCGTCCTTCACCATGGTTTCCCGGCGGCCGAGGATGAGCGGCCGGATGCCCTTGGGATCGCGAAAGGCCAGAAGGCCCTGCCCGGCGATCATGGTCACCACGGAATAGCCGCCCACCGACTGCTTCATCACCGAAGCCACGGCCTGCTCGATCTGTTCGAAGCGAAGCTTCTCCGTGCCGCCGGCGCCGAGGGCCAGCAGAGCCTCGGCAAAAAGATTCTCGAGCACTTCGAGATCGTTGTTGGTGAGAGGCATACGGTGCTTCTCGTGGCGGAGCTTTTCCACGAGCTCGTAATAATTCACGAGGTTCCCGTTATGAGCCATTCCGATGCCGTAGGGATAATTCAGCACGAGAGGCTGCACGTCTTGCGTGCTTCCGCTTCGGCCCACGGTGGAGTAGCGGGTATGGCCAATCGCCATCCGTCCCGGCAGGCGATTCACGATCTCTTCGTTGAATACGGCTTCCACGAGGCCGTTGTCTTTATAGAGATGAAAGCCCGGCCCCTCTCCTTCTGCATAGGAAAGAATTCCAGCCGCGTCTTGCCCGCGATGCTGGAGGGTGAAAAGCCCAAGAAATACTTCTTTGGCAGCCTCTTCAGGACCGATGATTCCCACGACTCCGCACATGCGCCTTACTATGCGCTAACGTGTGGGTGGAGTAAAGAAAGCGCCTTGAATCGCGGTGTTTTTTGTTATGCGCAATTCGAATGCCTTTATTCATCACGTCGAAGATCGAAAAAATTAACGCGTTGCATTCAATCATTATAACTCATTGCGTTATATAAATTTCAATTCGCCGCGTCGAAATACCTTTGGCTTTCGTCGAATCCGTGGCACCAAGCTTGCGGATAAAAAAACGGAGAAGCCGAGCACGCCCTCATCGGGGATCCGCTGAACCACGAGCGATTCCCGATGTGGCCACTCGCTTCCAGAAACGTAATTTCACGACGAGGACATCGTGATGCAGGCCCGTTGCGCCCGCTTTCTAGCTCTTTTCATGATCGCGCTTCTTCTAACTTCCTGCGGCAGAGACCGCAAAAAGTCGGAAGACGCCCTTGCCGGAGAAAGCCGATGGGCTTCCTTCCCTGTTACGCTTCGGGTTGACGCCTTCCTTCTCGACGAAGGCATGGCTCAGGACGACCTCTCCGCCGCCATCTCCTTCTGGGAAGGCAGAGCCAACCGCCAACTCTTCAGCACCGGCTTTTGGCGCAGCGGCGCGCCCCCTTTTCGGGGCAATCCGGCCGATCCGAGCGAAATCCTCGAGAACACCATCTTCTTCCAGACCCCTTGGCCTTTCGAGGATCGCATCGCGGGCAAAACCGTACTTTTTTCCCATGAGGGCTATATTCAGAAAGCCGCCATTTTCCTGAATATGCGAACCAGCCTCTGCTCCGGCCTCTGCATCAATGAGCCCGGTCGCACCAGTCGCCGCAAGCTCCTGGCCCACGAATTGGGGCATTTCCTGGGGTTCCCCCATACCGATGACAGAGAGAACATCATGTATCCCGAGATCCTCCCCGGAGGAGAGCTCGATCACCTCACCGTGGACACCGGCCTTCTCCAGAAGCTCCTTCGCTAGATCCAGCAAGAACTTCCTGTGAATTCGTAGCCTTAATTCTGCTCCGGGATTTGACCGCCCCTGAATCGCATAGTACGAAGGGCCTATGCATAACATCCTTGCCGTTGGTTCCCTTGCGTTTGACTCCATTTCCACCCCCTCCGGTTCGGCCGATAAGGTGCTTGGCGGATCGCTGAACTACTTCTCGATCTCAGCCTCCTTCTTCAATGCGCTGCAGTTGGTGGGCGTGGTGGGTGAGGACTTCCCCTCGGAACACCTGCAATGGCTTTCCGGCCGCCGCATCGATGTGAGCGGCATCTCTTCCGTGGCGGGAAAAACCTTCCACTGGACCGGCAAATACGAGGGCGACCTGAACGAAGCCATCACCCTCTCCACTCAGCTCAACGTGTTTGAGCATTTCAACCCCCAGATTCCGGAAAAATTCCGCGACGCCGAATACGTATTCCTGGGAAATATCGCTCCGGAGCTCCAGCTTTCCGTGCTCGATCAGGTGCGCAAGCCCAAGCTCATCGCCTTGGATTCCATGAATTTCTGGATCACGGGCCGCCGCGAGGCTCTGATCAAGGTGCTCGCCCGCGTAGACCTCCTTTCGATCAACGAAGGAGAAGCCAAGCTCCTCGCCGGCGAATCCAATGTGGTGGTGGCCGCGGAAAAAATCCTGGGCATGGGACCGAAAGCGATCGTAGTGAAAAGAGGCGAATACGGCGCCTTCCTGTTTTTCCAGAACGAGATTTTTTCGGCCCCTGCCGTGCCGATCCGCCGCGTGGTGGATCCCACCGGTGCTGGCGACACCTTTGCCGGCGGCATGATCGGTTACCTTGCCTCGCACGGAGCAGGCCTCGATCGCACTGCTCTTCGAAAAGCCGTGCTTCATGGCGCCGTGATGGCGAGCTTCACCGTGGAAGACTTCTCCTTCCGCCGCCTGCAGCGGCTCGAAAAGGGAGAAATCGAAGCCCGGATGCAGGATCTGCTTTCCACTATGAAAGTTTGATCGGCTCCCTTTGCTGATCCTCATCCCCCTCGCCGCCTTTATCCTCACCCTGATCGGGTGGGATTCCCTTTTTGTGCCGGAAAACCTGATCCGTTTTCTGCAGGTTTCACTATTAGTGGCCGCTGTGGGCTGCGCCTATCCGCTTCGAAAAGTGCTTAAGCGGACCCAGCCCCTGGGATGGGGGGCAAAGATAGTGGTATTCACCCTCGTGCTCGCGCTCTGGTTTTTCTCTCTGGTGCCCGTACTCATGATCGCCAACGTGAAGCTGGATTCCCATCCCGTTCTCCGGCTGGAGCGCACGATTGAAGCAGCAGAAGAGCGAGGCCCCCAGGTTTGCAAAGTGAAAGTGAGTGATTGGAATGGCGAAGGTGGCGATTCGCCTCACTGGCTTTGGATGGAATGCTCCGATGCTCAACAACTTTCCGCGGGAAAGGCGAAGGTCGCCTATTCCCTGCACCAGGGCGGGCTTGGCTTCGCCTGGGTAAACGAGGTTCGCGTTCTACCCGAGAGCGGTGCAAAATAAACCTGACAGAGTTTTCACTCCAGAATCTGCCATCGCTAACATTCGTCACGCCAATTTTTTGTCGCGCCCTCCCTGCAGCTTGGGCTTGAGAATTCTCCCGTGGCGTAAAATACTGGTTCTGGAATTTTTTCACCCAGCACAGGAAGGCGCCGGGATGCTCCCAGCAAAAATTAATAAACAGAAAAACAAATCAAACAAACAGAACCCAATACCGGCCAAAGAAAACGTTCAGAAGTTTTTTAACAGCCTGATCCGCAACAGCCGTGGCGCCACGGAAATTCTTCTCAACCTCACCATGCGCTACCTGCGTGTGGAGGTGGAGGGCGAAGAAAATCTTCCAGAGCACGGCCCGGTGATTCTTCTTCCGAACCATTCCGGCTTCCTGGGCTTCGATGCCATCGTGCTCAGCCATTGGGTGAGAAAAAACCGCCGCAAGATTCCGCGCATTCTCCTGCACAAACTTTGGTTTGCGGGCGGCATCCTCTCTGAGCCCGCGCAAAAACTCGGCTTCATGGAGGCTACCTTCGCCAACGGCCTCTCCGCCCTTCGCAAAAATAACTTCCTGATGCTCTTTCCCGAAGCAGAGGAAGGAAACTTCAAGCCGATCAACGAAAAATACAGGCTGAAGGAGTTCCGCAAAGGCTTCGTGAAAATGGCCGCGCGCACTGGAGCCACGGTGGTGCCGGTGATTATCGTGGGAGCGGAGGAAACGCATATCAATATCGGGCAGATCAAGATCTTCAACCAGCTGCTGCCCATGCCGGTAAATCTCGTGCCTCTCCCCGCCAAGTGGAAGATCAAATTCCTGAAACCGCTGCACTTCGAAGCCATGCCAGAAGTGCTGGAAAGCAAGAAAGCTGAAAAAGCCGCCGCGAAGGTGCGTTTGGAAATGCAGGCCGAGCTGAAAAAGGAGCTCGCAAAGAGAAAATTCATCTACCACGAAAATTGGATGTGAGTTCTTGTCAATCTGAAATTGAACTGTTTGGGATCTGGCAGAGAACCGAAACAGACTTCTCCACATTTCATCCCCAGATTTTTTAACGGGGCAGGCTTCCCCCTCCTTGAGTTTCTTTGAGGGTCTTCTTATGCTTTCTCCCTATGGATTTTTCTTCGTGGTTATCTAAAAAACTTCCCGGCCTCTCCCTTTCCTCCGCCAACAACGTGATTCAGCTCGCGTCGGAAGGCAGCACGGTGGCATTCATCGCCCGCTACCGAAAAGAACAAACGGGGAATATGGATGAGGTGATGATACAGAAGGTGATCGATGCCAAAGACGAGCTCGACGCCACCCTGAAGCGCCAGGCATTCATCCTTCAGGAAATCACCGACCAGAAAAAGATGACCCCCGAGCTGCAAAAGCTCATCGCCGGCACCTTCGATCTGGATCGGCTGGAAGAGATCTACCTTCCATTCAAACAAAAGAGAAAAACCAAGGCCCAGATGGCGAAAGAAGCGGGCCTCGAACCCCTCGCCCTTTGGATCTGGAACTGCGCCCAGGGAACTGAAAAGGCGGGCGGCGTGGCGCTCGAAACCAAGGCGCAGGAGTTCTTCAATAAAGAAGCCGAGATCACGGATATCAAAACCGTGCTCGAGAAAACCCAGGATATCCTGATCGAGATGTTCTCGATGAAGCAGGAGCTCCGCGATTTCGTGCGCGATGCCACGCTGAAAACCGGCTATATCAAAACCGGAAAAGGCAAAAAGGCCCAGCCCGCCTCGAAATTCGAGCGCTATTTCGAATACCACGAATCGATCGCGAGCCTCATGAAGCCCGAAAGCTCGCATCGTTATCTGGCCGCCCGCCGCGGCTGGACCGAAGAAGAGCTCACTCTCAATATCGATGCCGGACCGAACGGCGACAAACTCCACCAGGACAACCTCGCCCGCTTCGAGCGCGAAGCCCTGAAAGTGGCCGGCAGCCCGGGTGAAGCCCTGCTGAAGCGAGCGGCTCTCCTGGCTTATAAAGCCTATGTGTTCCCCTCGATTGAAAATGAAGTGAACAAGAACCTCAAAAAGGTGGCGGATGAAGCCGCCATCAAAGTGTTCGCGGATAATCTGCGAAAACTTCTTCTGGCTGCTCCCTTCGGCGCCAAGATGGTGCTCGGCGTGGATCCGGGGATTCGCACCGGCTGCAAGCTCGCTCTCGTGGCTGATTCCGGAGAGTATATGGCTTCCACGGTGATCCATACCCAGAGCCCGGGGGAACGAGGCATGGCGGAGAAGGTGCTTCTCGAAGTGCTGAAAAACGCCAACGTGCGCGCCGTGGCCGTGGGCAACGGCACCGCCGGCCGCGAAACCGAAACCTTTATCCGCGACGTTTTCAAAAAGCACGACATCAAAGTGGCCGTGGTGATGGTGAGCGAGGCGGGCGCCTCTGTTTACTCCGCCTCCGAAGTGGCGCGCACGGAAT
Organism: uncultured Bdellovibrionales bacterium; assembly: GCA_964612065.1. GTDB lineage: Bacteria > Bdellovibrionota > UBA1018 > CAIPTA01 > CAIPTA01 > JAKFYM01. The sequence continues at coordinate 14,838 of CAZTCD010000055.1, forward strand.
TCCCCACTCTCGATGTTACCGTGCGGGGCGCGATTTCGATCGCCCGCCGCCTGCAAGATCCTCTCGCCGAGCTGGTAAAGATTGATCCCAAGAGCATCGGCGTGGGGCAATACCAGCATGATGTGAGCCAGGTGGAACTCAAAAAATCGCTCGAGTTCGTGGTGGATTCCTGCGTGAACAATGTGGGCGTGAACCTGAACTCGGCCTCAGCCTTCTTGCTGAGCCATGTTTCCGGCATCACGGAATTCGTGGCCAAGGCGATCGTGGAATACCGCACCAAGAACGGCCTCTTCAAAGCCCGCCAGGATCTGCTGAAGGTACCCCGCTTCTCTGAGAAAGTATTCGAACAGAGCGCGGGCTTCCTCCGCATTCCCGGCGCCGATAATCCTCTCGACAATACCGGCGTGCATCCCGAGCGATATAAATCGATCGAGGCCGCCGCCACCCGCATCGGCAAGAAAGTTTCCGATCTCATCGGCTCAGGCGTGGCTGCCCTTCGCTCCGATAAATTGCTCGCGAATGAAATGGGCGCGCTCACCTTCGCCGATGTGGTGAAAGAGCTCGAGAAGCCCGGCCGCGATCCCCGCGACGAGTTCCAGGCATTCCAGTACAGGGAAGACATCCACGAAGTGAAAGACCTCAAGCAGAACATGATCTGCCCGGGTATCGTGACCAACGTTACGAACTTCGGAGCCTTCGTTGATATCGGAGTGCACCAGGATGGACTCGTGCACATCTCTCAGCTGGCGGATCATTTCGTGAAAGATCCTGCCGAGGTGGTGAGCCCCGGCGATAAAGTGCAGGTGCGGGTGCTCGAGGTGAATCTCGAGAAGAACCAGATTGCCCTCACGATGAAGAAGGAAGTGAACACCAATACGGGCGCACCCCGCCCCACTGGTGCCTATAGCGGCCAGGGCGGAGGCCCCCGCCCCGGAGGCGGCCGAGGATTTCAGCAGCCTCCTCCTCCCAAGATGCAGGAGCTGCGAAACAATGCTTTCGCGGGCCTGGCGAATTTGAAGATCGGAAAGAAATAAGTTCTAGCTGGCCCCCTTGCCTGTTGACGGCTTAGTGAATTCTCTTTCGAAATTAACGGGCTATAGCGGCTGTGATGGAGTTTTTCGGGTGAAGCTGGAAAAGACCAACTCTCCCAGAGCTCTTAGCTTGGGTTCATCAACAGGCAAGGGGGCCAGTTAGAAATAAGTTCGAAATTCAGGCTTGAATTCAGCCCCTTACTTTAACAAGACGTAAAATCTGCAGCCCAAGTTCGCGTTATCAGGCTGTTAATTTTTTTCTGGGCTTTGTTAAACCTCCCCACTAGGATGCACCCAGTCGTCTGGACCCTGACCCGGAGGTTAAAAGTGCTTACCCGTATCATCCTGATTGCTCTCGTGCTCGCCCCCCTTTCTTTCGCCCAGGCCGCTGAGCGCCCCTTCAACTGCTTTTCTATTCCCCAGACTCGCGACGAATACCAGCAGGATTCGAAAACCAAACAATGGTGCCTGCCCGCCTATCGCGGCTGGACCTGCCGGGCTGTTACCGGCTTCTGGGGCAGCTATAAGGTGGCCTCCTGCCATACCCCTCACACCGATAAACGCGTGGCCTATAAGGCCGTGATGGGCCAGTGCAAATCGCAGCGAATGAGCTGCAGTGATTCTGATGTGGAGTGCAAGCAAGTGGGCCGCGATCGCATCTGCTACGACTACAATCCAGATTCCCCCGAAAACCGCGAAGCAGAAGAAGAGGCTCGCCGCCGCGTGAATGAAGAACTCGATCGCCAGCGCGACCACGAGCGCTATCGCAAGTTCCGCGAATGGTGCCGCCAAAATCCGGATCAGTGCCGCGATCTCTGAGGACATATGCCCGCCACTGCCTCTTCCATCCCTGATATCTACGGGTACTCCGACTTCCGCGGCTTCCTTCAGGATTTCCTGAAGGCCCGGAAGCAGGCGGACCCCGCATTCTCCCGAAGAAGCTGGGGAGCGGATCTCGGCCTGAACAGCCCCGCTCTCCTCACCATGATCCTTCGGGGCAAGCGAGTGCCCAGCGAGGAAACCGCGGAAAGATTCGGCGATTACTTCCGTTTTGATTCCCGCCAGAGGGACTATTTCGAAACTCTGGTGAAACTGGAACGCGCCAAATCCTCACCCGAAAGAAGCGCCCGCTATATGGAGCGCCTGCGCGAGCTCCATCCGAAGCGGGTAATGAAAATCATTCCCTACGATCTGTTCGCCGCCGTTTCTCAATGGGAATGCTGGGCGTTGCGAGAGATGGTGCAAAGCGCGGATTTCAAGGAAAACCCTTCCTGGATCTCTCGCAAACTCAAGGGCCGCATCAGCCCCAAGCAGGCCAAGGATGCGATCGATACTCTTTTAAAAGCCGGAATGCTTGATCGCGACCGCAATGGCCGCCTGGTTCCGGCCGACGCCGACATCGGCACCCTCGCCGACCAGGGCAAGGAAGCCGTGAAGCGATTCCACGAGCAGATGATCGACATCACCAAAGAATCCGTGCGCTCCGTGGCCGTGGAAAAACGCGAAATTTCCGGAAGCACCTTCAATATCGATCCCGCGGATCTTCCGACTCTCAAAGAAGAGCTGCGTAAAGCGAGAAAAGAGATTTACCGCCGTTTCGAAAAGCCGGGCGGAACCGCAACCTACCAACTTAGCGTGCACCTTGTGCCGCTCACTGAAGAATAGAGAGATAAATATGAAACTTTCCATACTGATACTGGTGGCTGCCATCCTCCCCCTTGCCGCGTCTGCCGGCGGAAACGTGGAGAACGGCGGCGTGGGCGTGATCTCCGGAAACATCATCTATACGCTGGAACTCGTGGAGCGCGGAGTGGAACTCAATCCTCACCTCGAAGGCGAGAGCGCCACTGACCCCGAACTATCCTCGCTCCTCGATACCTTCCTGCGCGGGCGCGGAGTGGAACGGGACACCGCAGCCATCCTCGAACGCAAGCTCACGAGGATCAAGCGTTCCTATTCCCGCATCCTTCTCCCCGGAATCAGGAAGGCGCTCGAAACATACAATCTGGTGTTGATCAACGCTCCCCTTCGCACCATCCGCGATCGCCTCTCCCCTATCGATGAGCGGGTGCTGGCCCAGATCGCCGTGCACGGCGACGACAACCGCCTCATTCAAGTGAACCGCGAAGCCTTTGCCAAGATGAATCCCGCCAACCAGGCGGCACTTCTCCTCCATGAGCTGATCTATGCTTCCACGAAAGACAAAACGAGCCGGCCCTCCCGGCAGGTGAATGGCCTTCTCTTCGATCCCGCCGCTGCTTCCGATGACCATCTCGTGCGCTACGAGATCACCCTGGCAAGAAAATGGGGTGAGATGTGCATCCACTGGCCCGAAAACGCCGTTTGCAAGCCCGGCCACTCCTCTCCCGAAGTGATCCACCACGCCCAGCTGGTTCAGGAATATATCGAGGCCTATTCCCAGCCGATGCCTGCGGAAGTTCTCCGCAGCGGCCGCGAGTTCACCTGGCTGCAATCGCATGGCCCTTCGTTCGAGAAAAAAACCAACTGGGGAGAAGTGAAAAGCGGAGTGGTAATCACTTTCTATCCGAAAAACTCTGATTTCTACATCAGCACCGCCTCTCTCGAAGCCGACTCTGAATTCGTGAAAGAAAACCGCCAGGGCCTAAAAAGCGCCACCAGTTTCCAGAGCATGGCGGGAGACAAACACTATCCCCGCGAATCGAGCTGGAGTGACCGAGTGGGAAAAATGAGCACCGATGGCCGAAAGATCCGTGGCCGCACCAGAAACCAGAAGGCCTCTGCGGAACTGAGCTTGATCCGCCTGCCGAACGGAAAATTCTTTTATGCGGCTCACTTCCAGCAGGCTGCGCTTTCCGGAAAATACGCCTATGCTCTCGGCGTGCTGGGAGCCACCCGGTAATTTCCATGAAAAAGAGCTTGTGAGTGCAAACTACACTCACAAGCTCTCGCAATCATCCAAGACTTCAGCTACTGGATCTGGCGGCAGTTAAGTTCCTGGTTCACTGGATAGCGGTCAAAGTGCTCTTCATCTACCTTGGCGTATCCATAAGCGAACTCCTTGATCCCAATCTTGTGGATCACACCGCCCTCGTCTTGATCGAACTTATCCATCACCACATGAGGGGCAAGATCTGAAGTGTATGGAATGGCTGCGTAGTGCTGGAAAGGGCTGCCGTAGAGCTGATGTGGGTAGCGGTCATCCTTCTTTCGGTCTTGCACGGAAAATCCTCCCCATGGGAGATAAGCCAATTTCAGAAAATCCGTTTTTTCCAGAACAAAGCGATAGGAGTAAGTGGCCCGTTTATCCTTCACTAAATCAGAGGGGGAAGTGATTGCCCGTTCCGGAAACAGCTTGAGAGAGAAGCGAGCGTTCTCGCATTGGTATACTATTCGATCCGAGGGCACTTGCAGCGGACGAGCCTTCAAGCATCCCTCTTCGCCTGACAGCAAGCAGGCCACGAGCCTTCGTGCCATCTTGGAATCTTCGGCAAACCGCCATTCCCGAAGAAGCTTATAGATCGCTTCATGAGCCCAGGCTGCGGCGATATCGGTTTGCGTGGCGAGAGCGCTGAAAAGGTCTTCCCGCACATCCAATTGCTCGGAAAAACTGTTGTAGAACATAACGCCTTCCGGAGGGCAGCCCGTAGGGAAATATCCGACCTTCAGATCTTCAGGCAACGCGATCGAAACAGAATCAGGAAGTGAGTTCTTCTCAGCGAACATCCTATCGCGCTCAGACCTTACCCTAGCGCCGAGAATCGGATCGAAGCGCGAAATTCTTTCGATCATTTTCGCGAACTGAGATTCCGCGGAAATCGCATTGGAATAGGAGATCTTTAACTTCCCCTTTTTATGAGGCCAGTGAAAAGGCGTGTTCTCCGCCTCCCAAAGATCCGCCATGCGGGCGGATCGAATGGATCCATCGGCATTGCGGCAAACGTAAGCGCCGCCACCGCCTCCATCTTTGGTTCCGGCCATGGCACTGGCCGCGGTGAAAAAAGCTACAGCTGCCAAGAGCTTCGTCATTCGTTTGTATCCAAGAGCTAACATAAAGACCTCGCTGGTTAATTGTTCAAGTTCGAGGCCAAACTAACTCGTTCAGTCGGGTATTCGTAGATTTTTGGAGTAAATTTATCTATTTAAAATAGACTTACAAGTATATAATTTTAATAATGCTATGATTTCTATATATAATTTTGAATCTGCGCGTACCTTTATTCTGGCTCGATTCGCGGAAATGCCCAAGCGGGGCCACGGCCAATCCCTAAGGCTCGCACAGCACCTTCACGTGCATACCACTCTGGTGAGCCAGATTCTCAAAGGCCTGAAAGCTTTTACCCTCGAGCAGGCTGTGCTCAGTGCGGAGTTTCTCGAACTCACGGAGGATGAAACCGACTATTTTCTGCTTTTGGTGCAACTCGAGCGCGCAGGGAATTCCAAATTGCAAAAGGCCCTTCGCCGCCAGCTTCATCAGCACAAAAGCATGGCATCGGAGCTGGTGAATCGACTCAAAAGCGATCACAAGCTCGCAGAGGAAGAACGCGCTGTATTCTATTCTGATTGGGTATACTCCGCCGTGCGCCAACTCACTGCGATTCCAGGCTTCGACAGCACCGAGAAGATATCTGCGCATCTTGGACTATCGAGAGTCCGCACAAAAACCGTAGTAGACTTCCTTTTGAAGACAGGGCTCTGCATGGAGAAAAGCGGGAAGCTCGCGATCGGGCCACAGAGCACCCACCTCGAGGCAAATTCACCTTGGGTGCGTGTTCACCACAGCAATTGGCGGCAAAAAGCAGTGGAGAAGCTGCAAGACGCCGAAACAAGCCAATTGCACTACAGCTGCCCTATGACGATCTCAGCGAAGGATGCGCTTCGCATTCGGGAAATGATCGCAAAGTTTCTGGAAAGCATAGACCAAGTTATTGAACCTTCCCCCTCAGAAGAGCTTCATTGCATAAACGTGGATTGGTTCAAGGTTTGCGGATAAATCAGATCCGATCCGCATACACGCCATCCGGTAGCAGGGGCCGTGATCTTTACTTCAACACCTGAGAAGCCGATACGCTCACATGAAGCCCCTTCTCTCTCTTACCCTTCTCCTGTTCTTGCTGCTTCCAGGCTCGGCCTCTTCCGCCCCCCGGGGCAGAGTGTTCCAGATCAACCTTTGCGGCACCTTCCATTCTGAAACCAGCCAACTCGCCCTAGGCGCTCAGTCCAGTGTAGACCTGAGCTTCCGCTCCGCAGCCCCTGAAAAGGCAGGGGCGTACTGCTTCAGGGGAAGCGATCTACTCGCGCTCACCGATAAGAAATGGAAGCTGAATGTTACAGGCTACAGCCCCGCACCTGAATCGCTTACCTACCCTGTACTCATCTGCGCCCGCGTGGAAAAAGACTTCTCCGCTCCTTGGAACGGCGAACGCCTCTGGTTCAAGGGCCCCTTCCCCCCTCTCAAAGATGGCTTCTGGTGCGGCGATGGTAAAGCGCTGCCTTCCCGTATTGATAACGGATGGTATTTCGAGAACGATCGCTTCCGCAAGTCTCCCAATCCCGACCAACGTTCCGGGATGAGCATCGGGAACCAATGATCTCTGTTTTCTCCTTCAGCAGTTACCGCGCCTTTCTCATCGCCTACCAGGAAGAGCAGAGAGCGCATTCGGCCAGCATGAACCAGGCGAAGATCGCCAAAAAGCTGGGCATCGGCGCATCCACTCTCAAGATGATTCTAAGCGGGAAAAGAAATCTTACCGTGCATAACGTGCACTCCTTCGCCGCCGCCATGGGCCTCGGCCCAAAAGAGCACGAATACTTCGAGGCTCTCGTGCTTCATGAACAGGCCGTGAGCTCCGCCGAAAAGCGCTTCTACAAACGCCGCCTGCAAAGCACCCGCGAAACAAGTGCCAAGCCGGCGCGCCTGAACCTGCAAGACGTGCTGAAAGAGTGGTATATCCCCGCCGTACTGATTCACATCATCGATTCCTCCGCTCCTTTTGACCAGGCGAAAGCAGCAGCCAAGCTGGGCGTGCCGGCCTCCAGAATCGCCGAAACCGTGGATACGCTTCGCAAGCTCGGGATCATCGAGGAGCATAAGGGCCGGAAAACGCATTTCGTGCTGGATAAGTTCGCGCCCCACTTTTCCAAGCAGATCTATCTCAAGAAGCTGCTTCCTGTGATCCAACAGAGAGTGGAATCGGAGTTTCACTCACCCGGCTCTTATTTTGAGTCGCATACGCTCTCGATCTCGGAGGCTCAATTCAAGGATTTCCTGGCCGACTACAAAGCGCTGCTGGAAAAATATCTTGGGCAGGATAGCGAAGAGGCCACGAAGGTATATCAGATTTTCGTTTCAGCCTTCCCCGTGCTCTAGGGAAAGCCCCGCCAGCCTACTCGAGCTCGGCCAGGAGCGTTTTCATCTCCTGCACGGAATTTCTGCTCATTCCTCGCTCAGACAGCGCCACGAAAACCGTATCGTCTCCCGCGATCGATCCGAGGTAATCGGCGGAGCGCTGCATATCGATATGGCGGGCCACCATGGAAGCAAGGCCGGGGAGGGTATGGATCACCACGAGAGGTCCGTTCGTCTGCACGCTCCTCACGGTATCCGAGGGGCCGGGCGAGCCCGAATCCGCCCCCATGGCATCCGGAAGCCGATATACCGTGGCGCCTTCGGAATTCACGGCCCGCACCGCGCCCAGGCGGCGCAGGTCGCGAGAGATCGTGCTCTGGGTAACCCTGAATTTCGCCTTCTCGAGTTTCATGCGCAGCTCGTCCTGGGTGGAAAGCTCCCCCTCGGCCAGTAAGCTTCGCAATACCTCGAGGCGATCGTTCATGCTTTGGCCCCCAGCATGAGTTTCAAAAGAGCCTTTTGTGCGTGCAGGCGGTTCTCTGCCTGGCGGAAGATCACCGAGCGCGGATGATCGGCCATCTCGTCGGTGATCTCTTTGCCTCTCACCATGGGAAGGCAATGCATGATCACGGCATCTTTACGGGCATGCCCGTAAAGTTCCGCATTCACCTGAAAACCCTGGAAGGCACTGTCTCGCGATCCGCCCTCTTCCTCGAAGCCCATGGAGGTCCAAACGTCGGTATAGATCGCGTGGGCGCCTTTCACTGCCTTCTCGGGAATCGCAGTGCCTTCGATCGTGGCTCCGCTTTCCTTGGCGAACTGCCTGGCTTGTTTTACCACGAAGGCAGAGGGCTCATAGCCCTGCGGGCTGGCATAGCTCACGCTCACCCCCGCCATCGGGCAAAGGAGCAGCAGAGAGTGAAGGATGTTGTTGCCATCGCCCACATAAGAAAGCTTCAAACCTTCCAGCTTCCCGTAAACCTGCTTCAAAGTGAGCAGATCGGCGAGGATCTGGCAGGGATGATGTGTATCCGAAAGGCCGTTGATCAGGGGAATGCGCGCCTTGCTGGCAAAGCGCTCCAGGATCGAATGCTCGTGGGTGCGGATCATGATGCCGTGGCAATAGCCGCCCACCACCTGGGCCACATCTTCGGGCTCTTCCTTTTTTCGGTTGGCGGAAAAGCTTTCCACCACCTCACCGCCCAGCTCGCGCATGGCCACGGAGAAGGAAAGGTGCGTGCGAAGAGAGGGCTTCTCGAACAAAAGCGCGAGGGTTTTTCCGGCGCAATCATTCGCCAGAAGCCCCTTCTCTCTCTGTATTCTGAGATGTTCGGCCTCGTCGAGGAGCCGCAGCAGATCGCCCCGCCCCAGCTCAGTGCCGGTTAGAAAATGGCGCATCATCGCTTATACTCCCGAGCTTTCCGTGGCACGGGTGCGGAGGCGGCAAACGGTTCCAACTCCGCCTTCGGTGAACAGCTCTTCAATCAGAGAGTGAGGCCGGCGGGCATTCAGGATATGCACATCGGAAACACCATTGCGAAGGGCGTGAATCACGGTTTGCACCTTGGCCAGCATTCCGCCATGCACGATGCCCTTTTCGGCGATCTGCTCGAGCTCAGCGGCGTCGAGCTCAGGAATCACCTTGCCTCTTACGTCGAGAATGCCGTCCTGATCCGTGAGGAAGAGCACTTTCTTGATGCCGAGAGCCTGGGCCACACGCGAAGCGGCCCAATCCGCGTTCACGTTGAAGGCGGATCCGTCCTGCCCCATACCGATAGGAGCGATTACGGGAACGGTATCGCTATCGAGGATGGCCTGGATGAGCTGGGTGCCCACATGATCGATCCGGCCCACCTGGCCCAGCTTGGGGGAGGCCTGGGCGCAGCTGAGGGTATTGGCATCGGCGCCCGAGAGCCCGATCGCCTTCACCCCGGATCCATTCAGCTGGCGCACCAGCTTCTGGTTCACGTGCCCGCAAAGCACCATCTCGATCACGTCCATCATCTCAGGGGTGGTAACCCGCTGGCCTTCGATGAACTCCCAGGTGATTCCGCGCAACTTGAGTTCCTGGTTGATCGAGGGGCCGCCTCCGTGCACCAGCACCACGTTCACCCCCACCGAGCGCAGGCGATTCAGGTCACCGCAGATGGAGCCTACCACTTCCTTGTCCTCAAGCGCGGCGCCACCGATCTTGATGAGGATGGTCTGGCCGGAGAATTTGTTCACGTACTTCAATGTGGAGATAACGTCTTGGGTGGTGTTCATCTTTCTTCCTTCTCTCTGATTTCTCTAAAGTTCCTGGCTCGCTTATTTTTCAGCGGCTCCTAGTTATATTCCGTATTGATATCCACATACCTCTTCGAGAGGTCACAGCCCCAGGCGGTGGCTTCGAATTTTCCGGAGCGGAGATCCACATCCACTCGCACCGTATCAGTGCGGAGAAGGGCTCTCACCTCATCGCGCACAAAGGAGGCGGGAGCGCCGTTCTCGAAGAGTGTAACTCCCTGCACCTGCAGAATCATTTTCTGCAAAGCATCGGCCGGCACCCGCTCGGCACCGAGGCGCGCGAGAATGCGGCCCCAGTTGGGATCGCAGCCATGCATAGCGCTCTTGATCAGCGGGCTCACCGTGATCCCCCGGGCGGCTTTCTCGGCCAGCTCCTGGGAAGGGGAATTGCGGATCGTAACCTCGATCAGTCGATCGGCACCCTCGCCATCTCGAGCGATCGCCTTGGCGAGCTCCTGCGCCACCTCCTGCAAGGCGGCCTTGAAGGTCTGGAAATCGGAATCGGCGCTGAGGCCTACTCCGCTCGCGCCGTTGGCCAGGAAGAATACGCAGTCGTTGGTGCTGGTGTCTCCATCCACCGAAATCATATTGAAGCTCTTCTGGTTCACCTCACGCAGCATGCCCCGGGCGAGATCCTGTGGCACGGCGCAATCCGTGAGGAGATAACCCAGCATCGTGGCCATATTGGGATGGATCATCCCGGAGCCTTTGGAGATGCCGGTGATGCGGATCTCGCCGCCGGAGAGCTTTACCGTGGTGGTTACCGTTTTCGGCACGAGATCCGTGGTCATGATCGCGAGGGCGAAAGGCTCGGCATTGCTTCCCATGGCGGGGATCAGCTCGGGCATTCCGGCCTCGAGCTTTTCGATATCGATCTGCTGCCCGATCACCCCCGTAGAGGCCACGAGCACCTGGCTTGGATCCAAACCGAAGGTGGACGCGGTGAGGCCCACGAGGCGCAAGTTGCGCTTCACTCCCTCTTCTCCGGTGGCGGCATTGGCCTGGCCGGAATTGGTAACCACGGCGCGGATCTTCCCGGAGGGAAGAAGGCCCATGGTGTAAAGAAGAGGAGCCGCCTTGCATTCATTCGTGGTGTAAACCCCTGCAGCCACGCAATCGCGATCGCTCAAGACCACGCCGAGATCGGGGCGGTATTTTCGCACACCAGAATTCACGCCAGCGGCGGTGAAGCCTTTAGGAAGAGGAGTTCTTGAGATTCCCGGGCCTGTTTTCATAACATTCCTTCCATTTCATCCAGCCCAAGGGCAACTGGACAATCGTGGAGCTGGTTGAAGTTCTCCACGGCCTGCGAGGCGGCGCCTTTCAGGAGGTTATCGATCAGGGAAAAGAGGAAGAGCTTTCCTCCCACCACCTGATAGGAAATATGCACTCGTGCGGAACCAGCCACTCTCTTGAGCGATAGGCTGATCGAAGGGCTCAGGTCTTGTTCCTGAGAAGAATCGATTCTCGTTACTCGCGCCAAAGGATAGCCGCTGAAGGCTTTCTCAAAAGCAGCCTCTACCGCCTCTGCCGTTAAGCCGGGCAAGAGCTTCGCATAAACGGAGGCGATGATCCCTCTCCGCACCGGGATGAGATGGGTGGTGAAAAAGGGATCAATGGCCTGTCCGGAGAAGGCTTCCGCCCATTCTGCGATCTCGGGCTGATGCTGGTGTTTGCCGATCCTGTAGGGAAGGCAATCGCCCTCCACTTCCGTGAAGAGCAGGGCTTCGCTGGCTTTCCGGCCGGCCCCCGAAGTGCCGCTCTTGGCGTCGATCACGAGGCTCGCTGGCTCGATGATTTTTTCCTTGAGCAGAGGCACGATCGCCATCAGCACGGCCGTGGCATAGCATCCAGGATTGGAAACCAGCGCCTTGTTGCCTTGGGCTGGCTGGGCAAAAGGAACGAGGCCGTAAACGGCGGCGCTTTGCTCTCTCTGGGCCGGGTGCTTGGCCTTATACCAAAGCTCGAATCGGGCCGATCGCTCGGCCTCGGTGCCGGCCTTGAAGCGGAAAGCGCCGCTCAGATCGATCACGGAAGCCTGGCTATCTTTATGGGCCAGGATTTTGGGAGCGAGCTCCAGCGAAGCCTCGGCCGGTGTGGCGAGGAAAACGCAGTCTAAAGAAGGAAGAAGGGATTCGAGATCCTTCAGAGGATAAACAGGAACCTTCGCCGCCACCCTTTCCGGCAGATAAGAAGAGAGCTTTTTTAACGCAAAAGGGCGAATGGAGCGTGACTATTACTAGTCGCGACCCATTCGCCTTTTTTTCCAATGGCCGGCGGGATTATTCTGCCTTGGCGCGAGCGCGGGCGAACACCTTCCAGATTTCAACCAGGACGATGACCAGAAGACCCAACGCGAAGCTGATGCCCAGATCGCGCGGGGTGAGGGCTTCGGTGTGGAAGAGCGTCTGCGCCGGAGGCCAGTAGATCAGGACCAGTTGCAACAGGACCGTAACGACGATAGCCCCAATCATCGGCTTGTTCGTCAGCAGTCCGGTGCGCAGCAGAGATTGACGTTCCGAGCGAACGGAAAGCGCCATGCCCAGTTGGCAGAAAACCAGCGTAGAAAAGAGAACCGTCTGCCAACCGGAGTCTTGCTCAGCCCATAAACCATATCCCGCGCCCAGGGCCAGGATACTGAGTACGATGCCGAAAACGACGATGAAGGTCGGCATGCCGCGGCCGAACACGCTCTCCGTGGCCGAGTACGGTGGCCGATCCATGACATCCTTCTCCGGTGGCTCGATGCCCAGCGCCAAAGCCGGCAGACCGTCGGTGACGAGGTTCATCCACAGGATTTGCAGCGGCAGGAG
>CAZTCD010000056.1:0-26952 GCA_964612065.1 uncultured Bdellovibrionales bacterium
AAGGTTCTTCTGGTAAAAGACTTTTCCCAATGGGAGCCCTTGACTCTGACGACCTACAGCCCGGGCACTTTCTTTGTTTTTGAGATGGAGCAGCTGAAGAATGAGCCTGGTGGTTGCGCCGACTACTTCCTGGTGTATAACCAGATTTTTCAGGAAAAGTATGGCCATATGGCGATCATGCCCGAGAGTTTGGAGATTTTGAATACGACCCGGGCCTGCCAGGAAGAGGTATTCAGAGGGCATTTCTTTAAATTGCTTTCCGTGAGCTGTAGTTGTGATCCCAGAATGGGTGCGAATGGTGGTGCCGGGAAATAGCGGCGCTATTTGTGTTTCAGTACCGGCTTCAATTCCTGCGACCGGAATTCTCCGTGGATCTTTAAGGTTCCCGGAACAAGAGCCTCTTTCCATTCCGGGCCCGCATCGCCTTTGGTCCATAAGATCAGCCGGTGAGGGGTGTTTCTCAGGAGCTTGGTCCAGTTGAGCAGCGAGAAATATAAACCGATGGAGCTCGGCTGTTCTGCCAGATAAACGTAGGTATCGCAGCGGGCGTAAGACCAGCTCATCACGCGAGGGTCGGAGGTTTCCGGCCGGAGCCGGTCCTCAATCGCCAGATAAGGGGAAAAGGCGATGTCGGCGGGCTGGGAGTTTTCATAAACCGCCTTGCAGAACTCGTCGAAGGCGGGATCGAGGTCCACCTTCTTCGCTAACAGATCCTTTGTTGTGCTGGGAAACTCATGAATCAAAGCGGCGGATCCTGCTATAACAACCGCCAGCAGCACGGTGCTCATCCAAGCTTTCCCGCGGTAGAGGAGAGCAGGGATAATGCCGGCGAAGAGCACAATCGCCATAAAATGCAGCTTCAGGCTTTCATAGTAGTGTTCGGCGTAGTGCTGGTTGACCAGAAGAAAGTGGAGGCTCGCGGGAACGCAGACCAAAAAGGCCGCTTCCAGCAAATAGGACCCGCCTGCTTTCAGGCGCCACCGGAAAGGAAACGATGCCCCCAAAAGAACGGAAAGCATCAGGGCTGCCAGCACGGCCCAGGCCAGGTAGGGGCTGGACTGCTCCGCCAGAGTGTACCACCAGTTTCTCAATCCCTCGAGCCTGTCGGAATAGGTTTCATCGGCCCCGGTACGAACGGTGACTTTTTCTATTAGATCGCTCACATGGCTTGCCCTGATCGTGAGCGCGAGGTGCAGCAGAACATAGGCTGCGGGGATCACGAACAGTTCCGGCCTCCAGCGCCGGGGCCGGGAACTGAAGTCCTTCACGATCAGGGTTCCGAGAAGGAGAAAGAAGAGCCAGTCGGTTAACACTCCAAGCAGCAGCGCCAAGACGTGCAAGGCCCGGCGGAAGCGAGTGGTGGGGGGAAGAAAGAGCTCAAGGACGATCAAGCCGAAAAAAAACGGCAGCACGATGATGTCGGCCCACCAGGCGAAAGGAAAGTAGGCCAATGCTGCCGGAACGAGCAGGGAGAGTGCCCCAGGGCAAAGCGCGGCGGCAGAGGAATAAATCAGGCCCGCGCCACGTTTCTGAAAGAGGAAGAAGACAAGCAGGCTGATCATCATGGCGGTCAGCAGATGAAACGCTCGCCCCAGCCCGAATATAGAAGTGAGCTCGAGTTTGGTTCCGAGTATCTTCGCGCCGGCCCAGGGCAATAGAACGAAGCCGGGAGGATAGGAAACATAAGGGCTGGTGGCATCCCTGGCATCCGGCCGTGGGTGGATGAACTGAGGCACGAATCCATTGGATTTCAATCCATAGTTCACCCAGTTGCGGCCGAGCTGAAGGGTCAGCATGGCATTTAGCCGCCAAAGCGGATCTCCGGGGCCCGGATAGCGGTCGTAGGCTGGATCCAACGCTTTCTTTGAGCCCGAATGCACGAGGAACAGCAGCAGAAAAATCACTGCGATCGAGCTGAGGCGAAAGAGGGGGGCGTGTCGGTTCCGCATCTTCCGATCCTAGCCCAAAAGGGGGTTAGGGTCATCAACACCGGTCCCCCCGGGGTACGACAAAAAAACCAGCTTGGTCTCGAAGATTTCGATATCATTCGTTCAATATGCTGCGTATTGCTAGGTGGCTTGTTTTTGGGAACTTTCTTCTGTTTGCTCTCGGACAAAGCTTGTCCAGTGCCGAGGTGCCGGCGCCGTCTCCCTGCAAGGATTTCGAGGTCAAGGTCCAGGAAAAGTCGGAAGCCATCCGGGCGCAGCGGGAGGCGGCCGAGGATCTTCTTCGGGGCCTGCATGGAAAGCAAAGCGCGGAGGTTCCCCTAAACGTTCTGTTTCGGGTGCCTCTCGAAAGCGAAGTGGATGTGGCCGGGGCTCTTGCGGCCCTCAAGGAATCGGGCAATACAGACTATCTGCTCCAGCAAGGGGCTCTCCGAACGCTGGCTGATTGTGCCGTTACCGCCGATCAGAAACGGGAACTGAATGTGCTGGCCGCCAGTTCTTTGGAGCTCAACAACCTGAAGATAGAATTTCTCCGTTTACCATTGGACGACAGGCTGGCCCTGATCGCCACTTATGAGTCGGCCCGCAAGCAGTTGCAGGAACAAACCCAGATCAATGCACAACTGGACGCCAGCAAAGCCACTCTGGCAAAAGCGCAGACCGAGCTCACCCGCGGAGAGCAGGAAAGCACGAAAATCGAGGCGTCCGAGGATTTGGCCACGGCTCGCATGCTTTTGGACAGATACCTCGTGGAGGTGGAATCGGAGCAGATTTCCTATATTGAGAGCATCAAGAAGCAAAAAGAGAGCCTGAGCAACGTTCGCCAGGAGCTGACCCGTTTGCAGGCCACTCTCGGCACGGCTCAGCTCGGATTGAATGAGCAGTTTCAGACTGCCGACGATATCTGGAGCAATGCTTTTGATCACCTTCTGGAGATTTTTTCCAAGGGCGATGTGAACTTGAAATCAGATATCCCCGGCCTGATGCCCAGGCCGGATTCCGGCGAGCCGGAAGAAAAGAAAGAGGCCTACGCAAAGTACGAGAGCGAATATCAAAAAGCAGCGGGACGCAGGCGCGAGTTGGTGGATAGCAAATCCCGGCTTCTTTCCGACCTCAAGGCCCAGGGCTTCCGCTTGCTCAGCGATGCTGGATTTCTGCGCGCCCGCCTGATCAGGGAATGCCAGGCCGGATCCTGCCCTTCCCTCGATGGAATGAACAAACGGGTGCTGCTTGGCTACGCCAGGGAGATCCGGGTTTTGCCCCTCAAATTTCTCGCGGGAGGAATCAACAAGCTCACCGAGTTCAAAGCCAAGATCGGCGCGGGTTTCGAGGCCTGGCTGGATCTGGCACGGCAGATTTCCATCCTGGTTTTTCTCCTTTTCCTTCCCTTCCTGGTTTATCGGTTTCTATCGTGGATTTCCGCGAGGCTCGATCGCCTGCGCAGTTCTATCTTGGCCCGGTCGATCATGGACTATCGCAGGCGCACCCATGTGGCGATGTGGATCAGCCGGCTGAATCCATTTGTGCCCTCTGCGGGCATGATCGTCAGCATTCATCTGGCGCGAAAGCTGATTGAAGCCACGGACCTGAGAGAAATCTCCTTTCTGCTTTTCTATCTTGAGGTCTATTTCCTTTACCGGGCATCCCGGATCCTCCTCCGGATCGCCCTCGAGTTCTTTTTCTCCCATCGTTCCCTGCAGAGAGCCCGGGAAAGGAGCTTGAAGGCGGAGTTAACGGCCCAGCGCCTTACGATGCTGTTTTTCGCCCAGTATGCGCTTCTGCATCTGATCGAGGACACGGTTCGCAAAGCCCTGGTTTACGGAACTGTTTCCAAGCTCGTGTTTCTGATCAGCAGCCTGCTTGTGATCATAGAGATCAGGAACTGGAGAGAGGAGATATTTTCCACCTTTCAATCCCGGTTCCCGAAATTTTCCTCCAGCATCGGCTCGTTGCTTGAGCGGCGCTTCAGCTCTTTGCTGCTGCCGCCGATGATTCTTGCCATCGTGGTCGGCGAGATCAGTAACCGGGTGCTGATTCAGCTGGTGAAGTTTGATTTTTTCAAACAGCTCCTGTCGGATATCTTCCGCAGGAAGTTGGAAAAGGCGGAGCTTGAGGCGGAGGAGTTTCATACCCCGGATAGCAAGTATCTTTCCTACTTCGATTATTACCTTCCGGCGAAGCAAGAGTTTTTCGTGGAAAGGGATCCCACTACGGCTGGAGAGATCCTGCGCGGAATTCAGGGGTGGCTCCAGGGTGAGATTTCCGATGATCTGGTGATCCTGAGCGGTTACCGCGGCATCGGAAAAACCACGAATATGAGCACCATTCTGGGGCGAATCCAGCATCCGCACAAAAAGATGGCCGGGGTTCCCGCCAAGATCTGTGATTCGGAAGAGCTTTACCAGTGGTTGTCGGGGCTGGCCGGGCGGGAAATAAAATCGGTACGCCACTTTCTGGAGTATGACCAATCGCTCGGCGAGAAGCAGGTTTTCCTGGTAGACGATATCCACAACCTGTTTCTGGCGAGGATCGGCGGCTTTCAGTGCTACCGGCTCTTCAACGAGATCGTGGCTCTTCAGACAAAAAACATTTTCTGGTGTTTGTCTGTGAACAATCATGCCTGGGAGTATCTCAGGGGAGTGTTCGGCGAGGAGCATTTCTACGGAAAAACCTATGAGATGAGGATGTGGACAGACGCTGAAATCCAGAATCTTATCATGGCCCGCCACCATGTTACGGGCTACGGCCGAAGTTTTGATCGCTCCATCATGGCTTATGGCGCACACAATGTATTGGGCGAGCAGGTGGAAACGCAGTTTTTCCGCTTGCTCTGGGGGCAGAGCAGGGGGAACCCCAGGTCCGCATTGATGTATTGGGTTTCTGCGATTTCCCAGCCATCCGGTGAGATGATTCACGTGGGAGTGCCGAAATTCATTGAGTCGGCTCTGGTAGGGGCTATGAGCGACAATGCGCACCTCCTGCTGGCCGCCATCGCAAGACACGATAGCCTTACCTTCGGTGAAATGATGGAGGTTACCGGTGTAGACGGATTGGTGGTGAGGAAGTGCCTGAAGGAGGCATTGGATCTTGAGCTTCTTTGGATGGACGATAAAGGCCGGTACCGTATCTCTTCGAGAGCCCAGAACGCGATCGACTATTTTTTGATAGGAAAGAACTTCCTTTATGAATGAAACCGATATCAGCAGCCTGAGCAGCGCGATCGAAATCTTCAGTTTCACCAAGGTTACGGCACTGATTTTCGGCGTGGTGGTTCTGGGCTTGGCCGCGAGATTCGTTACCGGCCTGGGAGAGCGCCTGAATGAACGGCTGCCCTCGCAGCGCCTTCTCCTGGCCCAGATCGTAACGATCGTTTCGTTTGCTATTTATATTCTGGGCGGCACCTTTCTCTTCTACGGAGTGCTGCAACCGCCAAAGTCCCTTCTTCTGGCGGTGAGCGGCACTCTCGCTGTGGCCTTGGGCCTCTCGATCAAGGATCTGGTGGCTTCCGTGGTGGCCGGAGTGATTCTGATTTTCGACCGCCCTTTTCAGGTGGGAGACAGGGTAAACTTCGATGGCCACTATGGGGAAATCACCACGATAGGCCTGCGGGCGGTGCGGCTCACCACGCTGGATGATTCCGTGGTTACCATCCCCAACAGCAAGTTCATCACCGATGCGGTGAGCTCGGGGAACTTCGGCGCGATGGACATGATGATCGAGGTGAACTTTCATCTCGATCTTTCGGCGGATATTACGCTGGCCAAAAAAGTGCTCTACGAAACGGCCGTGACCAGCCCTTATGTTTTTCTCAAGAAACCGGTGGTGATCGTGCTGAATGAGGTGGCCTTTGCCGAGCGCCCCTCGATGCAGGCCCGCGTGAAGTGCTACGTGATGGATGTTCGTTTCGAGAAAACTCTTCAGACCGATCTTATGCTGAGAGGGAATCAGGCTCTACTGGCCGCTGGTATTAAGCGGCCCGCATTTTCGGCTGCGCTCGTGGCGGAAGTTTCAAGGTAGGAGAGAGCCACACGGCTCCCGTTCACGGGATCGTTTAATTCTACCTCTTTCCGTTCTGTGCTCCGGGCACCAGCACTCTTTACCTGGTTCGTTCCGCTCCCTCAGATGCGACGAATCCTACAGAATGGGGAAATGCGCAATTTTATTGTTTCGGTGGCGGTTCTTCTTTTTTCTTTTCCGGCTTTCGGGGCGCGCAAGTGCCTGCGGATGAAGGATCACTATCATAAATCCCCCATCAAACTTGCCGGCCGCCTGGCGGTAACCTATATCAATCAGCGGATTACCGAGGGCGACAATCACGAGATCGCCACCATGGATCTCAAGCGGGGCCCGTCAAGCTTTCGCCGCCTCACCTTCAATACAAAGAACGAATCAGAGGTGGAGATCTCTCCTGACGGAAAGAGCATTCTCTATAATGTGAGGGAAAACCTGGATGAATTCACCCGCTCATCGGAGCTTTGGCAGATGAACTGGGATGGCACGGGGGCCAGGCCTCTCGTGGGCGGAAACGAATCCGTGGGAGTTCCCGCCTGGAACTACCCCAAGGGTGAGAGCTTCAACTATATCCAATGGTCCCAGACCGAGCCGGCGAAGCTTCTCACCTACGATATCGATTCCAAGACCGTTACCCCTTTTCCCACGGACCTGGAAAATACCGCGGACCCCGAGATTTCTTATGACGGAAAACTCATCACCTTCAAAATGCCTACCGATGACGACCGGGACTTCCAGCCCAGCATTTATGTGATGAATTCCGATGGTTCCGGCCTGAAGCGGCTTACGCGCGGATGGTCAGATCATGATCCTGTATTCTCGAAAGACGGCAAGAAAATCTATTTCGAGCGCTACTACGGCCCTGGCGATTGGTTCGAAGCCTCCCAGGACCGGTCCGTGCCCGAGCATAACTGGTGGGGTATCGTGGAGGTGGACGTGGCCACGGCGAAAGAGCGGGTTCTCATTCCGCACGATCCCTGCGGCCGGCATTTTTTCTGGCTGCCCACGATTTCGCCCGATGGAAAAAGCATGATGTACATCCATGTGGACGTGAAAGGGCGCGTGGGCACGGACCTGTGGGTGAGCGATCTGGACGGAAAGAAACAGCAAAGAGTGAGGGGCACCAATCACTTCTACTTTTTTGATTGGACCGAATAGGGCTTACGCCAGCGCAAAACTCTTCATCAGATGGGCGGCGATCGGGTTGGCGATCTTTCTCTCGGCTGCCAGCAGAAAGAGCTGCTCTTCCACGCCATCGAGTTTGCCGATTTCCACCAATGCCGTTCCTGCCGTGGTGTTCACGGTGGTGGGCAGGATTCCGATGCTGTTCTCCGCCAGGAGCTTTTTTACGGCGATGTCCTGGCTCTCCACCACGATATCAAAATTCACGTTCTTCAATCGGGCCCAGTGCTCGATGTCATAGCGCAAGCGGCTGTCGAAGGTAGGAAGGATGACCGGTTTTCCCGCCAGGCTTCCGGGAAAGCCCTTTTTCAGGTCCTGGAATTTCCTTGTTCCGTAGAGCGCCACGGCGTTCCTGGCGATCACGCGGTGGGAGAGGCCTCTTGCCTCGTTCGGGCTGGGAAGAAAGTTTGTGATCAGGAGATCGAGCCGGTGGGATTGGAGCTCCCGCAACAGCTCTCCCGAGCGGCCTTCGAGCAGGGTGATGTGGCAGGTGGAATGGCGAAGGGCTGCTCGCACCAGCTGGAGAATCGCCGGCTTTGGCACTCCATCGAGAGCGCCGATAGCCACGAAGGGCTTGGCCGGCAACAAACGATCGTGCAGGGCTTCCACCATTTCGGAACCCTTTTGGAAAATTTCGCGGGCGTAGTCGAGGGCGATCTTGCCCTGCTCGGTGAGCTGCAGGCGCTTGTGTTTTCTCTCAAAAAGCTGCACCCCCAGGGATTCTTCGAACTGTTTGAGCTGGGCCGATAGGGTAGGTTGCCCCAATCGCAGCCTGGCCGCCGCTCTGGACACGCTGCCTTCCTCGGCTATCGCCCGGAAGTAATAGAGGTGATGGTAATTTAGCCAGTTGTTTTGCATGGGGTTTCTTTATGCATACTAACGCTGCCCCGCGTTTTTGTATTGTTTTAAACGATGATTAAGTGCCTTTTTATCCATTAGAGAGATATTTGCGTATGGGCGATATTGAGTACGGAGCAAACATTGACTGAAACCATCACTCTTTTTCCGTTTGTTGAATACTGGCCCTTTTATCTGGGCTTCATAGGCTTCGTGCTGGCTGTTTTGGCCCTGGACCTTGGGGTATTTCATCGCAAGGCGCATGAGGTGCGCTTTCGTGAGGCCGCTGCGTGGACCAGCGTTTGGATCGGGCTGGCCTTGGTGTTTAACTTCCTTTTTTACAAATTCGCGGCCTGGAAGTTTTCCGTGGATCCCAGGCTGCAGGCGATACCGGGATTTGATGCTCAAGCGGCGGCCAAGCAATCGGCGCTGGAATTCCTCACCGGCTTCGTGGTGGAGAAATCCCTGGCGGTGGACAATATCTTCATTTTCGCGATGGTCTTCAGCTATTTCGCGATCCCGAAGGCATTCCAGCACCGGGTGTTGTTTTACGGCATTATCGGCGCCTTGGTTTTCCGCGCGATTTTCATCGCTCTCGGCGCTTATCTGATGGCCTACCAGTGGGTGGCATATTTCTTCGGTGGTTTTCTCATCATTACGGGCATCAAGATGTTCTTCGCTCCTAGCGAGGAAATCGATCCGGAGAAAAACATCATTATCCGCCTGGCGAAACGGATGCTTCGCGTGCATCCGAAAATCGAAGGGCAGAGGCTTTTCGTGTTCAAGGATGGATTGCGCTACGCTACCCCACTGTTCGTGGCGCTGGTTTTCATCGAGCTCTCCGACATCATCTTCGCCGTGGATTCCGTGCCCGCGATCTTCGGTCTTACCAAAGAGCCGCTGATCGTATTCACCTCGAATATCTTCGCGATCCTCGGCTTGCGAAGCATGTATTTCATGCTCTCCGGGGTGCTGGGGCGCTTTGCCTTCATTAAATACGGGCTCGCCGCTGTGCTGGTGTTTGTGGGGCTCAAGATGGTGTGGCTCAATGATGCCTTCGGCGGAAAGTTTCCGGTGAGCTGGTCCCTAGGCATCATCACTTTATTAATCGGTTCTTCAATCGCGATTTCGCTTCTGGTGAATCGCCATATCC
Organism: uncultured Bdellovibrionales bacterium; assembly: GCA_964612065.1. GTDB lineage: Bacteria > Bdellovibrionota > UBA1018 > CAIPTA01 > CAIPTA01 > JAKFYM01. The sequence continues at coordinate 9,130 of CAZTCD010000056.1, forward strand.
GGATCAAGGCTGGCAGCCATCTGATGCGTGAGCATGGCGAAGGCCTGGAGAAAATCAAGGAGGCAAAATGAATATAGGCAAACGTGTGCTGCTCTTCATGGGCGTGAATCTATTGATAGTGGTTACTCTTTCCGTGGTTCTACAGGTGCTGGGCGTAAGGCCCTATATTGAGGCGAACGGGATCAATTATCAGTCGCTGATGGTTTTTTGTCTGGCCTGGGGCTTTGGCGGCGCTTTCATCTCGCTGGCGCTTTCGCGTGTGATGGCCAAATGGACCATGGGGGTGAAGCTGATCGACCCCAACACCCCGGACCAGAGCCTCGGCCGATTGGTGCGGAGGGTGCACGAGCTTTCGCGCGCGGCGGGCCTTCCGGCGATGCCTGAAGTGGGGATTTACGAGAGCCCTGATCCCAACGCCTTTGCTACTGGCCCCACAAAGTCGCGCTCGCTCGTAGCGGTTTCCACCGGTCTCCTGCAAAGAATGGACACGAGTGAAGTGGACGGGGTGCTTGCCCATGAAGTAGCGCATATCGCGAATGGAGATATGGTTACCATGACGCTCGTGCAGGGCGTGGTGAACGCCTTCGTGATGTTCCTCGCCCGATTGATCGCCTTTGCGGCGAGCAATTTCGTGAAGGAAGAGGCCCAGCCCGCTGTAAGGTTCGGAGTTACGATCGCGGCGGAAATTCTCCTTGGCATGCTCGGCATGATCGTGGTGGCGGCCTTTTCGAGGGCGAGGGAATACCGGGCGGATTCCGGAGGTGCACGCCTCGCCGGGAATAGCGATATGATCGCGGCCCTCAAGGCTCTGAAGAGAACCTATGGATTGGGAGAGGACGGAGAGGGGCAACCTGCCCTGGCCACGCTGAAAATATCGGGTAAAAGCTCGGGATTGATGCGGCTCTTTTCCACTCACCCTGATCTAGACGACCGAATCGCGCGCCTCTCCATGGGGCGATGAATCAGGGGCAACGCCACGGTTGCAAGCTGCGGAATCCGAAAAGGATCCCGCAGCTTTTTTTATGTTGGGTGCTGGGGCAGGAGTGGGAATCTGGTCACTACGCCCCTTATTTAGGTTCGAATTCAGCCTTGCCAGGCCTCTATAGTCTCGACGGGAATTTTCGGGATTCGTAAAAATGGTGAGCATCGCGTTCTCCCTGGAGCCGGATGGTACGCACGGCTTTCCATATAGCATCGGGATGCGAAACACTTGCCATTTTAGCGGACTATTCCTGGCAAAGCGCCTGACCGGCCATATACCAGCCGCCCTCACCCTTGAAGGAGTAGTGCCAGCGCTTGTCGCGCCAGAAGAGCACGCCTTTGAGGTCGGGTTTTTTTGACAGGTACAGAAGGCGGCGGTCCCAGTCTTCGCCGGGCACCGGAGACCGAAGAATTTCACCGTCGCGATCCGTGGTGATGAGCCAGAGGCCTCCCTGGTAGGAGTATAAGGTGGCGGTGGGAATAGGTGCCCCTTCGATACGGCAGTCGAGAAGGCGCACAATTTCCGCTTTGGCAGAAAGGGTGGAGGAGAGGATCAGAATGAGCGAGAGGATTAGGGTTTTCATGCGGTCCAGTGTGCGTGATTTCTGCCGGAATGCGCACCTGACTTTTTGTGACTTTGGTAGAAGAAGAGAAGCGAGGTAGAATTTTGGGGAGCTTTTCTGGTGTTTCGTTAGCTTCTAGGTGGTGTGTTATGCGTCGGTATTTGAGCGTTCTTTTTTTCCCCATGACGGTACTTATTTTATCTGGTTGCGCCACAGCGGCGCGGATTCCGGCCGAGAGGCCCGCGCTGAAGTGGGGGCCGATTGAGCCCGGGGAAGTGACTTGGGATCAGGCCATGGCGATTTGCAAAGAACGGGGAGATCGATTGCCTACGGCGCGCGATTACGTGAACGTACTGCTCAGCCAGGGAATTCTGGTTCTCGAAAAAAGCGAAGTGCAGGGCAATGCCCCTGAGGGCTATTACCCTGTGGACTCGGTTCACGAAGACGGAAGCACGGATTTTTTCTATATGAACCACGAGGGATATCGCCGGCCGCAGAGATTGGAAAAGTTTCATCGGCTGTGGACCGCTTCTATGCCTCCCCAGTTTCGCATGGCGGCCCATGTGTTTTACGACCAATGGGGAGGCGGTGGTGGCAAGAAAGAGGAGCACTTGAAGAATTTCAAGAATTCGTTCCAGTGCGTGAGGGATTAGTGGTCTAGGCTATTGCCCTGCCTTTGGTCTGCACAAGAGCTGCAGAACGCCCCAGCGGAACTGCTGTTCCAGCACCTCGAGATCCGCCTCTTTCACGATCGAAAGAAGCTGCTCGCGGTCGAATTCGGTGACGTGATCGGAATCGGTATATAAGATCCTGGCTTTCGCGTCCACGCGGCAGTGATTGAGGTGGGTGTTTTCAAAATCCGGCACCTCGATAAAGATCAGGGGGAAATAGCCGGAGAATTTTTTGAGGAATTCCACGGGCTGATCGAGGTGCTCCAGAATGTGGCTGAGGATGAGAGCGTCGAAGGGCTGTCGCTCGCGGTCGAGATAGGCCACGGCGTCTTCGTGGTGAAATGAAAGGTTGGGAAGATTGTAATTCGCTTTCGCCGCCTTGACGTGCTCGGCCGAGTGATCCACACCCACCACATGCAGGCCGTGCTTGGCCAGAAGATAGCCCACGTGGCCATGGCTGCAGCCGAGATCGAGCACTTTCTGGCCGGGCTTCAGGGTTCTGGTAACGAATGCAGCAAAGCCGGAGCGCAAAGGGTGGGCGTGATCGCCATAGAATCGAAAGGATTCTTCGTGGCAGAGGCGCTGAATGGTCCAGTCCAGATCCAGGAGGAAGGCGAAGCGGGATCGGGTAGGCATCAATGCCAGCAGCGGCTTGAACAGGCGATAAATCAAGGTAACGAGCCAGACCCGTTCTTTCTCTCGCGGAAGGGAAACGTGCATCTTTTCAGTTTAGGGGAAGCGGGCGGGGTTCACAATTTTGATGACCCTGATGGAGTGCGTGCGAAAGCGATAGTGCCCTTCTTCTTGACTCGGTGATCTCGGTCTAATTTTTAATAAAATTCATTAATATCAACATCTTGGCATCTATTATCCCTATTGGGGATAATACCCATGATTGAACAGCAATCCAAGCAGCACAGACAGTCCGCGGAGCTTACTTCCATTGGTGCGGCCGGTTCTGGAAAAAAAATTTTATGTGCGGAAGATCTCGTTGTTCGGCAGCTGTGCCAGAGACCAGGCCACCAAGAGTTCCGATATCGATCTCGCGGTGCAGTTTTCCGAGGCGTCCTCTTTCGGCTTGATCGGGCGCCTCACCGTGTTTCTGGAAACGCTGCTCGACGGGCGAAAAGTGGACTTGGTGGAAAGAAACCGCTTAACTCCCGAAGTCTTGAAAGCGGCGTTAAGAGAATTTTAAAGAAAAGATACGGGAAGTAGGCAGGACTTTTCAGATTGGCGACTCCAGCAGGATTGAGCTCGGGCCTCAGGCCCGAGCCCCTTCGGGCTCGCTGGCGCGAGTCCAATTTTATCCTCCTGATAAAATTGTCGAACCTGCTCGCCTTCGGCGTCAGTTTTTCTTGCTACCTGTTGTATTCATCAAATTAGAAAGGCCGCCGCTTTGCGACAGCCTTTTTTATTTGGCGACCGCCGTTGCAGAGTAGACGAACCACTTGCTTGGGTCGAAGAGTACCCGATCCAGTGGCGGGACCCGAAGCTTGATCTCGGCGAGCTGGCAAGACTGCGCTGGATTGAGGGACTTTCCCAGAAAGAGTTGGCTAGACGGTTGGGGCGCTCTAAAAGCGGTATTCAGCGTTACGACAAGAAGCTAAAGCAGCTCGGAAGCCGGGTGCCTGGACTTACCGCTGAGGAGCGGAGGAAGATTAAATGGGCATTGGAAAACTGATCGGCCTAGCTGCGGCATTGACGGTCTTGGCTGCGTCGACTGGGCAGCTTCCCCTGATAGTTAGAGCTGTGCAGCTCGCGCAGCTTCAACTTTTGAAGGAATCGCAGGCGAGTAAGTGGCCGAAGGCGATGCTTTTGAAGTGACTAAGTTGGATCAAGTGCGAAAAAACATTATGCAACAGGCGGATGACGCATTGGGCTATAATTTCTTCTAGCGGTTTAAATGGCTTACTGAGGCTGCATTAAATTCACACAGAAAGTGATGCTGACTCACGGCAAGATTGATGCTAATCACAGGGCATGGGGATGGGAAAAGAACGCAGGGCAACATCACGTCACGATTTTCTTTGCTTGGTATTGGAGCATCGGCCTGACAGGTCGTCTCATCCGCAAGCTACTCGTGTTTTGAAGTGCAAAGATTTCTCGAAAGGCGGGATGCTGCTCGAAGGGCAAAAGCGCTTCGATGAGTTCCTAGTCACGCTCGATATTCCCCACGACGGCAGCAAGGTCGATGCAAAGGTGAAATTTGTTCGCCAGGAATCTAACGCTTTTGGCGTGGAGTTCGTCGACCCGAGCCCCGAGCTTTTGGAGAAGCTCCACTGGTGGGACGATTCCGGCCGAAATTCGGGTAACGACGCTTAAACCAAGTGTCGATTTCTTTCTGATCGGCTTTCGGGATTCGATACAGCCCGTAAACTAACCGCCATGCAGCTTGCATTTCCTTTTCAGCCGAATGGCCTTTCTGCTTTTTCGCCAGGATCTTATCGCAGATTTTCTCGATATCCTTGAGCTGCCTCGCGGTCGGAACAACGATAGGGATCTGGCGGATGATGTCGATTTCCGTCATGACTGAATGCTGAAGAAAGTTCTTGGTCAGGTAACGTGCGAGCGGAGAGCAAAGAACAGTCAGTAAGAACTTCGCCAGCCTGGCATCAAACGGAAGAATGAGCGATCCCTTGTCACTAAAAACTCCACCAAAGCTGAGTTCATACATAGGGGCATATAGACCTGCTCGCGTAAAGCGGATGCCAAGTTTGAAATAGTGCTCGACGTTCTGAAGACGAGGCTTTTTTGATGTACCGGGGGGAAACTTATTGCGGCGCTTAAGTTCCTTGACCGCTTGTTCAGACCAGTTAATCCAATAGTCAATGGGCGACCAGAAAGCGCGAAGCTCTCCTGCGGCGGTGTCCTGCTCCCCTCCCTTGTCAAAAGGGACGAAATACCGATCCCGCTGGGGATCAATGACTGGAATACCGTCTGTCTTGTGATCTCCGGAAAGATCTGCAAGTTGCTTCGGCGTAATTGTACAGCGCGGGTTAACGTCTTTCATACTTCGACGCCGGGCATTTGGAATTACCCCCGGAGTTTTTCGAAGAAAATAATTATCATCTGCCGTCACCAAGCCTTGCCGCACCTGTGCGAGCTGCCAAAGCTTCACAATTGGGACGACTTTCGCTTGCCGCTTAACGGCCAGTGCATCAACATCGCCCAGCGATGGAAACTTGATACTCAGTTCCTTAACTTGATTCCGATAAGGCAAGTCGGCACATAGCAAAGAAAGTGAAGGGAGCCCCCCAAAGATCGGGTAGACCACGCTAGTCCGATCGAGCAGACTTCTGGGCGCACAGGCCTGGGCGGCTTTCTCGACCTCGTTCGGATGGGGTGGCATTACTCTGAGAGCGAGAAGATCGAGCATGATCTCGTACTCGCTGTAGAGCGTTTCTGGAAGTTTCCTATTTGAGCGCCCTGACCACTTCTCCATCGCGTGGAGATAGTTCGGATCGCTCGGAGAAATGGGCCAGGCATCGCAGTAACGGAACGTTGCCGAGGGACTGGCGAGCCGTTTTGAGGAAAGGTGAAGCAGGCAGCAAAACACGTCCCGACCTGGAAAAGCGTTCCGGTGAACTGTGTACACGCTTCGAAGAGTCGAACCTTCGGCTATTTTCCTCCGGAGTGGAATATGGGTGCGGGTGGTAAGAAAGGTGCTACTGACAATGAAAAACAGGTGCCCCTTTTCTCCTAGAGCTTCGACAGCTTGGGCGATGAAGTAGCCATAGGAGTCGGGACTTCCCAGCTGGAACCGCTTTTCGATTTCGGGATCAGTGACTGAGACCCCGTAAGGTGGATTTCCGATAATAAGGTCAGGTTCAAATTTCTTAAACTGCTTCAACCTGGCTACGCTCAGGGAGTCGCCCTGAGAAACGATTTTGTCGAAATCAAAGCGATTCCGTGGAGCGAGCGCCTGCCAGACTCCAGGCTTGCGGTAAAGTTCGAGAAACATACCGAGCTGACTGGTTTGGACGGCGAAAGGATCAATGTCCACCGCCCGAAGATTGGCCAGAACCTTCTTGTGAGCCCGAATCATCTTGCTCCGGGGATCGGGGCCACCGCGGGAGCCGACCTCGGCCTTGATCATATGGTGATAACATTCGCGGATAAAGTGGCCAGAGCCGCAAGCCGGCTCTAGAACCCGTTTGTCTTTCCAGTCGCCAAGCTGCTTGCCGGCGGCAAAGACCATCTCCTTCACGATTTCTGGTGTCGTGTAGACATTTCCGAGCGATTTTACTTGGAGGTCGAGTTCTTCGCTGTCGACGAGCGCATCCCAGATGAGGCCGATAGGGTTCTGATTTTCGCGCACATCGAAGACTATCGCCCGAGTTAGCCGAATCGGCTGAACCAGTTCGAGAAGTCTTTCCTCGCAAGTATCGCTGAACGGCAATTTATCGTAGGGCTCGGCTTTGAGAATTCCAGGAAACTTTGCCGACTCCTGCGCGACAGTGGCGCGAATATTCCTCGGCACCGACTCGCCACGCAGATCCATCAGAATCTTGATGAATAGGAGCTTCAGCGTCCAGGAAAGCGCGATGCTCGATAAGATAGCTTGGATGGCCCGGGCCTCCTGCTCTTTGGAGAGAGACAGGGTGGGATCGACAAAGGTCTTGCGCGTCTCGAAGATTTTTTCGAAGTCCGTGCGGCGGTGCTTTAGGGCGCTTTTATTGAAGTTGTAGCCATTGGGAAAGTAGATGCTGGAAAGATCTTCGTAGATCTCCCGACGGATCTGCTTGAGCAGGCTGGTGGCCTTGTCGAGCGTCAGCTCGACCGTCAGCTCGCCAGATTTCCTAGCATGGATTGCTTGTCGCCACGGAACCGGATCGCCTTCATCATATGTGAAGGAGCCGTCGCGATTGCTTTTGCGATGGAACCAGCGATGTACATCTCCGTTAGAAACGAGCAGAAACGGTGGCGGAACAGGAAAAGTACCACCGAGGGCATAGTCTTGGGCCTGCTCGATGGCGCCCCGATCAAGTGAAGCTCCTTCGCGTTTCGCTTCGATCAGGAGAATGACACCGTCAGGATCTTTATATGCGCCATCATAAGGGCCTTTTTTAGCGCCGCGCTTCCGAACCCATCTTTGCTCATCAAAATGCTCCGCACTCTCTCGCGGCGGATAATGAAGCCCTTTGCCCTTTAGAAAGGGGATGATTCGCTGCGTAAATGTTTGGAATTCGTTCCACTTTTGCACCAATAAAGCGTAGCAAAAAGCTTTGAGATTTCCATAGGATTAAGTGACCCCAAGATATTTGCGGTCGTTCGATGTTTCTGGGTTTTATCTAGACCTGCGGGTAGGCAAGCTGCGGTTCAACAATGTTCGGAGTGTTCAGCTTCAGAAAGCCGTTTGCTGTTGAGGGATGACTATGGATGAAGAACTGAGGCAGTTCGTTGAGCACGGACGCGAAGAGCGCAATCTTGAATACAAAATGTCGATGAACTGGGCGGACAAAGCAGCCCAGATGAAGGTCATCCGAACGGCGATGGCAATGGCAAACATTCGGGATGGTGGTTCGATTGTTTTCGGCGTGGAAGAAGTGGGCAGGTCAGGAAACTTTCTTCCTAAAGGAATGTCAGATGCTGACTTCGCCAGCTTCAGTCAAGACGACGTACAAGAGAAAGTAAATAAGCATGCAGACCCGTACGTGAACCTATTGGTATCGGGCGTTGAAATTGGAGAAAAGAAATTTATCGTAATCCAGGTTCAGCAGTTTAGTGATGTACCGATTGTTTGCAAGAAAGCCGGAGAGGACGTTTTCGAGGGCCAGATTTTTACTCGGCCATTTAGGAAGATCGAAACCGCGCTTGTGAAATCTCAAACTGAGATGCGCGAGATTCTAGATATTGCGACGGAAAACTCGCTGCGCAACTTGCATGAGCGGCTTTCACGTTCGGGTTTAAGCCTAGAGCAACCAGTGACTGATCGGCAGCGTTTTGAGACGGAGCTTGAAAATCTATGAGGCCACCGATTCTTGAAAAGATTATCAATTCTCCTGGTTGCTGGCGCGTCGTACTCCGTCCATTGCGCTATCAGAAAGAGCGTTTTACCCATGCACAGATTCGGGACCTTCTACGCAAGAATGCGGTAAAGCTCAGGGGGTGGAGTTTTCCCCATCACCGTGATGAAGGCCTTGCTAATCGTATGGGGTACGTTGATTTCGCTAACGAAAGTAACGTGATGATCCATCGGCTAGAGTACTTACGATTTTATCAGTCGGGGCAGTTTCTCTACTATGGGAATTTGCGTGAAGATGATCCTGAACAGATGAAGAAATGGAACGAGTCTGCAAGGGAGATGGGCGAGCCCGAAGGGGTGAAAATTCTAAGATTTGTGAACGCAATTTATTGCATCACGGAGTTCTTCGAGTTCGCGCGCCGCCTAGCAAATGGCGGCGTGTTTGATAGCGGCATGGAGTATCAGATCCGTTTGAGCGGCTCCTTGAATCGTCTGTTGGTAGATGATCCATTTTCGGGCTTTGAGGGCCATTACAAGTGTCATGAGCCCGGAATCTATTTCGAGGGCAAGGTTTCAGCAGAAAACATTGTGGGCAAGAGCTCAGTTGTTGCTGTGGATGTTATGGAGAAAGTCTTCAGTCTTTTTAACTTTACAGACTATCCACGAAATCTTCTGGAAGAGGAGCAGGCCAAGCTGCTTGAGAGGCGGCTATAAATTACTATTACTTAGCCTTGGCTCTTCCGCGATTAGTTGGGCAAAGTCAGCTCTAGAAAGTTCTTCCTGGTCTAGAAGAAAAAGAGGAACTTTTAGTGCTTCCTTTCTTAGGTCCAGAATAGGCCTTAGCCAGTCAGTGAGGATGCTGCGAGAAATCGTCTGATCCTTTGTAAGAATTATCAGTAATCCCACTGCTGGGCGTTTGGTCTCTCTCTTGTAATCAATTTCTGTAGACACCAGTCTGTCCCGAATTCGATAGAAAACATCCTTCGAAGGGACTTTCGTGAAGTATTTTATCTCGATCAAGATGTCGGGAAGGTTAGGCGTCTTGCTCGCGAGAACGGCATCGAACTCTCGGCCAGCAATTCTTCGGTGAGAGAGGAGCTCGTAATTTTGGGGCTTCGTATGTTCAATGCGAGCAATCGCCTCGTTCTCAATCTGTAGGTATTTTTCAAGAACCGGCGGGCGGGACCAAACAATTCCTTTGTCCATGGAATTTTGTATTTTTTCGATAGTTCTGGCTTCTTTGCTCTCACCGATTTCCTCGAGTTCCAATTGTCCTTTTTCGGCAATGTCTTCCGCACTGAGCGAGTGAGATTTTTTTAGGGCTTCGTGAGACATGCTTGCTTCAGCGTCTTCCATGTCTTGTCTGTTCTTCCATTTAGGAAGCCCGCGATAGAGACAAAATCCTCCCATGAGAAAAATTACTAAAGAGAAGATGGGGACCAGACAGATTAGGGTGGCAATTGTCTTTTGGCGGCTTTCAATAACCTGCTTCGCGATTGGCGTTAGGTGAACTAGCTTTTCTTGCTCAATGTAAAGATCAAATGGCTCTTTAAAAAAGAGCCAGGGGAGAGCAAACGAAAGTGCGATTAACGCTACTCCAAGTGACGCTATGAATTTATGGAAGTCTGCATATTCTAGCTTTGTCACACGACCTCATGCATTTATGCCTGCGAACCAATCTACCTTTACTCTGTCGACCTAAGCCTTAGCTTTACCTTTGACTGTCTTGGTTGGCATTCGTGCTCGGTGCAGCAGCATGAAAAGCGCATTGGTGATGCTGGAGCCAACCAGCATGGCCGACAGGATTGATGGGATATTAGCATCCTTTTCTACGGCTTGTCGAAAGTCCGTCATCAACGCGAGTTGGTAGCCGGTGGGCTTCAACTCACCCCGCTCCCATTTGCTCGCGGTCATGTGGTGAACGCCGAAGAGCTGCGCGAACTCCTGCTGGGAAAGTTTGAGAGACTTTCGGAGATCAGTGATGTCGACGGGGTCGATCTTAAACATGCCGTTATATATTGCGGCGCAATAAATTAAGCTAGGGCTTAATCAATATACTAAGCCACGGTTTCTTATCCGCAGCTTCGATTTAAAGTAATTTCAGGCACTTGGCGTCAGATGGGCTACTTTCCCACTAGTGGGGGAAGAATTTTTCTTTTCCCCACTTCTTGCTGACCTACCTTTTCGACTTGAAGCGCCTGATCCTCCGCGAGGTTTGCGGCATCGGTGCTCGTCTACTTGATCCCCACTCATTCGAGACAATGAACGGCGTTTAGCGCGTCCTATTGCGTTGCGCGCGAAATGCGCCATCCAATCCCAAAGGAGGCGTCTAGATGGACGATATCCTCAAGCGGCTTGTTGCCGCTTATTTAGGCTTTACGGCAGCGCTCTGGCTCGTTTCCGGAGCGATGGCCATGAACGGATCAGCTCACTCCAGGAACTACGCCTGGGCGATCGTGTCGAATCTGCGGCTCTATTTCACGGCTCCGCTGGTCTTGGCCTTTGCGGCCGCGGCTGGTGCGTGCCTGTTTTGGTTCGTAGTGGAATCACGAGAGCAGCAACAAAAGGCCCTGGAGGCGCGCGAGCAGACTCAACAAGAACAACTGGTGGCCGAAGAGAGGAAACGCCAAGCGGAAGAGGAAGCAGGGCAAAGAGCCAATCGTGAGGCTGCAAGGCTGGCCCAGCAAGCGGACGAACGAGCACAAGCAAGACGACAGGAAAGGGAGCGACAAAAGAAAAAGAAGATTGAGAAGCAAACAAGATCGGCCAGTGCCGCAGCGGAGCGTGCCTTGGACGATTTTTAGCGGAGGAGACCTATGGTTTTGACGAAGCGTGACCTCGAAATCTTCGCGGCATTGCAGAGCTACGCCATTTTTACGACCAAACAACTCGCGGTGAAACACTTTGAAGGAGCAAGAGCAACGACTGTTCTGCGGCGGCTTAGGAAACTGGAGAGGGCTTTCTACATCCAGCGGGTGACCGGCCTAGATGGCGGAGAGATCGCCTGGAGCCTGTTGCCGAAAGGCGCGGAGCTGGTCGGAGGTGCTGCCTACAAGCGGCATTTTCGCCGTGACGTACTGGACCACGATCTGAGGCTTACGGCTCTTCGGTTGTTGCTGGAGGGCCATGGTGTTGCCCATTCATGGATACCGGAACATGAGATTCGGTCGAGAGTGGCACGCAAGCATGGTCTCCGGGCCATGCAGCACAGGATTGTGCCGGATGGACTCATGGGCATCGAGGCGGTGGGCTGCAAGGAATCGGTAGCAGTCGAGCTGGAACAGACCTTCAAGAACAAGGACCGCTACCTCAATACTTTTAGGCAATACCGCGAGAAGTCGAATCTGTGGGGCATCTGGTATTTCGTGGCGAGCCCAGGGATCGGCAGACAAGTGGAGCGTGTTTGGCGGCAGGCAAATGCCTTTGGCACGAACATTCGTTTTTTTTGGTCAGTACTCAGCGAGATCGAAGCGAAGACATTAGCGGCGGCTGTTCACGGCAGCGGCGGCGGGAAAGAAGTCCGGGCTTTGTTTGCTTTGAAGGGGAAAATAGATGCTCACCCCCCTGCTCAGGGGGTGAGCAAGGAAGGCACGGGAGAGGAAGGAAACTCGGAGAACCTAAACACAGGGAACAAAACGGAAATGCTCGCACCTGTAAGTTGATCGGAGCCCCGCCTCCACAGCTGGCCACCCTCCCCCAACCATGTTGTGAGAGGGTGGCCAGCTGTGGAGGCGGGAAGAAGTTTTTGTGCGGGTGCGAATACTACGAATGACTACTGGAGAAATACATGAATGAAGAAAAATGAAAATTAATTAAGAAGAAAGGCGGAGCATGAAAAGAACCTGGGAATTTACCCAAGTTGAAATAACTCATGCGACTATTCCTGAAGACCAGTTTAACCAGCTACTTGATGAGTGGGCAGAGATCGTCTATCGTCACCTTTGCCAGCTCACCGAAGATCAAGCCAAGGGTTTCCGTAACCAAATGCCGAACGAGGCAGGAAGGACGGGCACCAATGGCTAATGCAAACCAAAAACAGTACAAGATCGGCTTCTATATCCGTGTCAGCACGGAGGAGCAGGCCGAGAATCCCGAGGGTTCCATCAAGAACCAGGAGGATCGTCTACGCCAAGCCGTAGCCTATAAAAACAGCTACGGGAATTTTGGCGAGATCCAGGGCGTCTTTGTCGACCCCGGCATCTCGGCGAAGGATATGCGCAGGCCGAAACTCCAGGAGCTGCTCCGGGCCATTCGGGCTAAAGAGATCGACCTCGTAATGGTGACGGAGCTATCCAGGCTCTCGCGCAACTCCCGCGACTTTATCGAGATGTGGGACATGATGCGGGCGCACGGTTGCCGCTTCCAAAGCCTCCGGGAAGACTTCGATACAACTACGGCAGCGGGGGAAATGGTGCTGTTCCAACTGATGAACCTTGCGCAGTTCGAGCGGCGGCAGACGAGCGAGCGCGTGGAGGCAAACATGGCGGCAAGAGCCGCGCGGGGACTCTATAATGGCGGCTGCGTGCCTGTAGGCTACCGGCTACTTCCTGAGAAACCGGGATACCTCGAACTTGATCCAGAAATGGCAGAGGCAGTAGCGGCGGCCTTCGCGGCTTTCTTGCGAGAGGGCAGCCTAATGGCAACGGCAAAGTGGCTCAATGAGCAGGGCTATCGGTTGAAACGGGCGATGGAAGGAGGGGGCTTTCGCAAGCGGGTAGGGCATTTCACGGTGGAAAACCTGCTCCGGATTTTACGGAACAGGGCTTATCTCGGAGTGCGCGTATACAAGCAGCGAGGCGAAACCAAGGAGACGAAAGCAGCCTGGCCGGCCTTGATCGACGAAGCAATATTCCTGCGAGTGGGAAAGACTTTGGACCAGAACTACCGCCGTTACAAGCCGCATCGGCAAGGAAGGATGCCTTACTTGCTTACGGGTTTCGCCTTCTGCAAAGCGTGTGGCAGTCCTTTGCCGGGAAAAACGGCGACCGGAAACGCCGGGAGGGTTGGCTACTACGAGCATGGCTGGGCCACGAAGCGGGATGCCGCATTGTCCAAGAAACTACTGCAATGCGATCCCTGCCGGTTTCCGGCGAAGAAGCTGGAGCCCGCTGTATGGGAAATGGTCGTGCAGTTTGCGTCCAGCCAGGAGTTCACGCGCAGAATCCCGGAGCGGGTGCGTAAGCAGCATGCGATCGACCCGAAACGGAAAGACACTGAACGCTTGAAAGCAAAAATTTCCGGCTTGAACAGCCAGATAGATGCGCTTTCGGAACGCTTGGCGGAACTGCCCAAGGCCGTTTCTGCCGCTCCCATCTACAAGCAGATGGAGCGGCTGCAAACGGCCAAAGCAGAGCATGAAGAGGCGCTGCTACGGCTGAAGAGCGAAGGGAAGACTAGCTACGATCGGATTATGGGCCTGGACGCCTTCGAGGATTTTGCGGCTCATTACCGCAATTTCGTCTCTAAAGATGTGAGCGCGACGGACCGGAAACAACTGGTGCAGAAGTTCGTGAAGAAGGTCGAAGTAGGAGCCGATTCGCTCAGAATCCACTTCATCGTGGACAAAGAACATTATCAGCGGGAGCTTGCCCTAACCGGGGCGGGCTCCCGCCCCCTTCGGGGGCAGAGTTTTTCTGCGGCTACTGGTTCGTATACTTTGACAATTGGCGACTCCAGCAGGATTCGAACCTGCGACCCTCTGCTTAGAAGGCAGATGCTCTATCCAACTGAGCTATGGAGTCGTGGGAAATGAAGTTCCCCTGAGGGGCCTTCAAGCTTATAAGGTTTTGTATGCAAAAAGCCCCCTCTAAGCAACCACGGAAAAAAGGTATCCCTTTCGTAAAGCTCCACGGAGCCGGGAACGACATCCTCGTGCTCTTTTCGCGCGATATGCCGAAATCAGGCAAAAGCGCCTTTGTGAAGCAGATCTGCCATCGGCGCCTCGGGATCGGCTGCGATCAGCTCGTGGAAGTGCCCTCCCTCAAGCCGCTCTCGATCTTTATCTGGAATTCCGACGGCTCCAAGGCCGAGATGTGCGCCAATGGCACCCGCGTTTTCCTCTACCTCGGTGCGCTGAAGGGCTGGTTCGACCGGAAAAAGGCGCAGATTCCTCTGAAAGTAACCAACCGCGCCTATACCGCCAACAAGGTGCCGGGCGGCTATGAGTTATGCTTGGGAGAGCCCGAGATCGGAAATATGGAACGCCTCACCGTAGGCAACGAGAGGATTCCCTTCTGGCCAGTGAGCACCGGCAATCCTCATGCGATCGTTCTCGCCACCAAGCATAAGCTCGCGTGGAAGTTGCCCAAGGATTTTCGCTTCGATCTCTACGGGCCACAGATCGAAACCCACAAGCGCTTTCCCAAGCGCACGAATGTGCATTTCATCCGTGAGATGAGCGTGAAGGGAAAAACCGCCAAAGCCAGAGCCGAAGTTTGGGAAAGAGGGGCTGGCGCCACGATGAGTTGCGGCAGCGGCGCTGTGGCCACTGCTTCTGTGGTGCGCGGGCTCACGGGAGCGGAGCGCGTGGAAATCCAGATGACTCGTTTCCGCCTGCAGGTGCGCTTCGAGGGCGAAAGGGCCTATTTATCTGGCCCCAGCGCCCTGATTTGCGAAGGTTTGTATTTTGGAGAGTAGTCCGCGTTGAATGGAACCCTAGTTAGCTCGAGCGAGCAGGGGGTTCATGTAAAGGCGGAAAGATTTGTCTCTGTTGCGACGGATCGCAATATTGTCGTTCTCTTTTTCCTGTACCAGCTGATTGTAAAGATCAGGATCCTGGTTCTTGAGGTTGCTAACCGTTTGGCCTTCGAATAGTCCGAAGTCCACGATCACATCTGATTCTTCGATGACTCCTGTTAGAGGACTCACTGTACTCATACGTTGCTTGGATCTCCTGGGTTCCGTCGCGCCGGGTCCGGATCCCCTGTCCCTAGGGGGCGGTGGCGACGTAAACCCACCTTACCAAGTTCCGCCTTGCGTTCACAATGGCTAGAAAAAGCCCTGTAATGTCAGGGCTTTATTAGGAAATAACCGACTTGGTTTCTATGTGATTGAGGCCTTAAAAGGCGTACTGTACTCCGCCCAGCACCTGGTATTGGCTCGATCCGGTGAGGATATCATCCGCCGCGCTGAGCTTGCTCTGCGCCATATTTTGCCCTGGATAGAGAGGAGTGCTCTGCTCCAAGCGAGCCTCTTGGCGAACCAGCGGGAAGAAGTAGCGGAAAGCGAAGCCAAGCTGGAAGGCTTTGGACAAGCGAAGCTTGGTTCCAGCTGAGGCCAATCCCCCAAAGGTGCTCTGGTGCAGGGATCCGCCGCCTGTGCTGCTGGGAGCGCTGCCACCATAGGTCAGGTCCTGGCCGGGATAGGTGGGTTGGTTCTCCATGAGCTTCGCGCTACGCCAGCCAATGCCAGCACCAATATAGGGGCGCAGGCGTTTCAGAGGATCCGTGAGATGGGCCTGCACTTCACCCGTGAAGAGGTGAGAGGAGAGAGCGGCGTCGGAGCCGGAGCCGCCATAGGAGGGAAGGGTTTCGTCTACCATCGCGCCGCGAGAAGCGAGGCCGAGATTGATATTTTGTTTCGCGTATCCCCAAGCGAGCTCCACGCCGAAGTGATCGTCGATATTGGTGCCGAGGGTGAGGCCCATGCCAAGGGTGGAGCCGGAATTGCTCTCTTTCATATTGCTCGCGCCCAAAGTGAGTCCGGCATAGGTTTTGTCGAGGAGGCGAGTGCGAAGGCCTTCGCGCCTTTCGCCTTCTAGGTCTTCAAAACGGGATTCGCCCACAGGATTCGGTTCGAAGGCAGAGCTCACGGCTCCGCGAGGAGCGGCCACCGGCTGCTGGGGTGGGATGGTGGGAGCTGCAGCTTCCGGATTGTGGCGAACGGGCACGTCGCCGTAAGAGCCGATGGGACGGGAAGGTTGGGGGCGGGATGGCGGAGCCACCGTGGCGGTGCCGGCGTCGGAGCTGGGGCGGCCAGGGCAGGTGGTTAGGTATTGGCCGTTGATGATTTTGTAGGAGCAGCCGTCGGCGGTTTTTCCGGCCGTTTGGTTGGCTTGGGCGGAAATGGCGGTGGCCAGTGCGGCCAGAATGAATAGTCCCCTCATGCGCTTATCCTCATCTTTTCCCGATAAAATTGACTTATTGCAAGGCGTTATAGGGGGCATGCCGAGGGGTGTCAATGTGAAATCTTGCCCTTCGCCAAAGCAGAGCCATCTTTGCTTCCATGCAGCTATGCCTGAGTCGTGGTACTGGTGAAGGGGCTATGAAGAAAAAGGGAAAAATCCTTGGGGCCAAGATCTCTAAGGCCTCAAAGAAAAAGGAGAAGTCGCTCGTGCCCGAGGTGGTGGGGGCTCAGGAGCAGCTGCCCGCTTTGAGGCAGTCCAGCGCCGTTACTCCTTCTGATCCCTTGATGAAATACCTGCACGAGCTTCGGAAGTATCCGGTGCTTTCGCCCGAGGAGCAGCAGGAGCTGGCCCAGAAGTTCAAGGAAAGCGGCGATCTCGATATCGCCAAGCGCCTGGTAACCACCAACCTCCGCCTCGTGGTGAAAATCGCCCTCGAATACAAGAGCGCCTACAACAACGTGCTAGATCTTATCCAGGAAGGAAACGTGGGCCTGATGAAGGCTGTTTCCAATTATGATCCCTATAAGGGCACCCGCCTTTCCTATTACGCCTCCTGGTGGATTCGCTCGTATATCCTCAAATTTCTCCTCGATAACTTCCGCCTGGTGAAAGTGGGCACCACCCAGGCGCAGAAGAAGTTGTTCTATAATCTCATGCGCGAGAAGGATCGCCTCGAGGCCCAGGGCATTCAAGCCGGCCCCAAGCTCCTGGCTGATACCCTCAATGTGCGCGAGAAAGATGTGAAGGAAATGAGCCTTCGCCTTTCCTCCAGGGGAGGGGAGTTCTCCATCGACCAGCCCGCCAGTGACGACGATAACCGCTCCGCCAAAGACACCCTGGTGGATCCTGTGATCTCTGCGGATGAGAATTTGGCGCAGCGCCAACTCAAGGAGATTCTATCGGACCATATTTCCGAATTTGTGCAGGGCCTCAATGAGAAGGAGCGCATTGTGTTTCAGGAGCGCTTGATGAGTGAGGACCCGAAAACTCTGCAGGAAGTGGCCGATAAGTTTGGAATCACACGCGAAAGAGCGCGGCAGATTGAGGCAAAAGTGATCGAGAAGCTGCGGGGCCATATGAGTGTGCATATGGACGGCATCGAGCTCGCTCCTCCCCGGCGGTAAGATCCCGAGTTTTACTCTCTGATAAGGGCTAGGTCCCCGGGCAGAATACTTGCGCCATGCGTTCGGCCATGTTACCTGAACAACACATATAAATAGTTGAATCGTTTAGGATTAAGAAAAAAGGATCTGAACAAAATGGCTCTTACGCCCAAGAAAGAAATCATCACCAAACACTCCCGCGGCACCAACGATACTGGATCGCCCGAAGTACAGGTTGCGCTCCTCACCGACCGCATCAACCACCTCACCGAGCACTTCAAAGCCAATAAATTCGACCACCACGGCCGCCGTGGTTTGCTCAACCTCGTGAGCAAGCGCCGCAGCCTTCTCGAATACCTGAAGCGCAAAGACGAAAGCCGCTACTCTGCGCTCATCAGCAAGCTCGAGCTCCGCA
>CAZTCD010000057.1:0-8028 GCA_964612065.1 uncultured Bdellovibrionales bacterium
CCCTATAGCCAGAATGGTATTCACTCAGGCTCGCCCCCAGCGCGATATTCTGTATTGTAGTTAAAATTCGGTTGCCGATATAACGGATCAAGGGCATTCCGCCGGCGAGAGGCTTCCCGCTCATTCGGGATCCGAACACCATATCAGTTTTCTTCTGCATAACCGGCCCGAGGAGGGAATCCAGGAGTTCGGGTGCGTACTGGGCATCTCCATGGAGCATCGCCACGCAAGAATAGCCCTTTTCAATACATCGCTGATAGGCTCGCTTCTGGCTTCCGCCGTAACCTAGATTTTCCGGATTTCTGATCACCTCGAGATTCAAAAGCCCATGTCGCTCTCGATACCTGGCAGCCACGAGATGAGTTCCATCGGTGCTGTTGTTGTCGATAATAAATACTTCTGCTACCTGCCTTTTGAGAGAGACAGGAATTCGATCCAGAACGGACTCAATAGTTGTGGCGGCATTGTAGGCGGGAATAAAAATTGCCACGCTCTTTTCGACGGGCGCTTCCATACTCATGTAATAGCTAAGTTAAAACTTGGGAGGGCGCCTGGCTAGTTGATTAAAACGCGCTTGATCCGCGTTCATCGTTCTCAATGAGCTGGGATCGAGTCAGGCAAAGTTGGCGGAGAGGGAGGGATTCGAACCCTCGAATGGTGTTACCCATTACACGCTTTCCAAGCGTGCGCCTTCGGCCACTCGGCCACCTCTCCATTCGCGCTTAAGGAAAACCCCAAAAGGCTATCAACTTTTTGAGGTAGATTAGGGTGTTAGCACATACGCTATGCGTGAGTCCACGGCGCCTTTTTGACCCGCCAGGTCAAATTCTCCGTTCTTTCAGCTATTTAGAAGGCCCAATTCTCTAAAAGTTGGGAGAAAAGCGTCCGAAAAGGAAATGGTGAAGCCAATGAACCCCAGGAAGTACAAGGAAATTGCCCTGAGCCTACTCCTATTTGCCTGCCTGGCGCCCCCAGCTCTTGCCCTTGTTACCTACCGGGACGAGAACGGAACTTTGCATGCTGTACAGAGCGAGCTCGAGATTCCCGAACAGTACCGAAAGAACTCCAAGCGACTGATTAATAAGAGATCCAATAGAAGCGTGGGTACCCTCCCCTTCACAAAGACCAAAGATTTCTACTTGGTCGACGTAGATATTGAGGGCGCAGGAACCTTCAAGTTTATTCTCGACCCAAAAATGTATGTTTCGCTAGTCTCTCCAGAAATTGCATACGTCCTGAAGAAACCCTCCATTGAAAAAGCGACAATAAATACTTTTAATGGAGCCGTAAAAGTGAAGCTTATCGTGATGGATAAAATTTCGGTGGCCGGTCACGAAGTCAGAAATTTCAAAGTTGGCGTAACTGACCTGGATCCTGAGCTGGGAGCTTCCGGCCGATTGGGAAAATCGTTCCTTGATCAATTCAAGTGGAGCGCTGACGAGGAACGGGGAATCATTACGATTTTCCCCCCAAAAAAATAAAGCAATCTCTCGAATGACCCTATAATTTGCGCGCCACCGCGTACATCATATTGGCCGAACTTCCCTTCATGAAGGGAAGCGCGCTCAGTGTTCTGTCTAGGGATTTAAGCGCGGATACCGTGAAAAAATACCTAAAGAACCCGCTTTTCGTAAGAAAATGTGAATTGAATACCTCCAGACGCAACACCTCAAACCCACCGCTCACCAGGAGCTCTTTCAGCTCACCAGGTGTGTACAAAAACAAATGGCGACTAGGATCAAACTGAACCGCTTCGAATTTCTTCCGGTCGCCTTCGCGAACCTCCGCAAATGTGGGCAAATCGTTCCCCCCATACTCTCCATTTGGAGTAGTAACCACGAAGATCCCGCCAGCACGAAGATTTACAGCAGCTGACTCAATCAGCTTCTCGGGCCATGCCACATGCTCTATAACTTCGCCCATAAGTAACCCGTCCAGCGGACGGGGATGCTTATAGCTCATCAGGTTTCCCTGAATAAAATCTATGTCACCCTTGGTTTTCTTTTTCTCCGCATATTTCAGGAAATCACTCAACAGGTCTATTCCGGTTACACGATAACCAACCTCCGCCAACATAAGAGCAAAGTTTCCCGCCGCACAGGCAACGTCGGCGATCTCTGCGGGAGGCGGAAGAAAATCGCGGAAGGCGCGAAGAACCTGATGCATCCGCAGGTGATAGGAAAATGGCCCCGGCTTCCTTGGCCGCGGATGAAAAAATTGGCGAACATCATCTCCATAGCCATACTGGCGCTGAAAATCATTCTCGCACTCTTCTATTTCGGGCAAGCGCATCTCAGGAAAGCTAGCACGAACTGGCTTACGGCCGCCAGCCTGATAGCCGGGTATAGTTTTTCCAGGAAAGACAGAAAGCTTTGCAAAGCTCGGACACCACTCTCCATACCGGGCCCCAAAGCAGTGTGCCGGCCACCAGAAAAAAGTAAATCAGGAATCCCACCCTGCGCCCCTGGAGTTCCGGCAGCACCGTAAAGTAGCGCCAAAGAACGCTGAACTGAGGTACATAATGGCAGGCAAACTCCAACTCATGGCCGCGCGAGTAACAAGGCTCCAAAAAATCAGTTCCGTACATAACTCCCTGGCAGCCCACCCAAAATGAAACAAGAGCGGCCACAATCCAGAATATTCTCCATGGCAAGCTGGTTACTTGCTCAGCGCGAAAAACTGCTAGCGCAAGGGCCCCCAGAAGGGATCCAAACAAGAGATATCTCGGGCCCCAAAATGCACCGCCGTGCCAGGCCCAAAACTTAGAATACACCAGCAAAAGGCCAGCGAGATAAACCAAGCCCAGGAAAAGCATTTCAGAAACCCGGTTCCGTTTTTTCTGCAACAACGCTGGATGAAGGAACAATAAAAGACCAGGAGCAAACCAGAGTAAACCTCTGCCAAAGGAAAAGAGATTATTGAGAAGCCCAAAAAAAAGTGGGTAGCTGAAGCCAGGACCCATGGCGTAAGGAATGATCGTAAAAGGGCCTTGCTGCATGGCCATATAGGCGGTGGGATAAGCCTCCCCGTACTTCAGCCAGTTCTCTATCAAAAAGCCTGCCGGAAGCAGAGGAAGTGCCGCGAGATAGCGCCACCGTCTCGATCGAAGTGCATAGAAAGCCAAAAGCCCTCCAGCTCCTATTATCGTAGCCACCACATTCCAAACTGACAAGCACAGCAAAACGATGGAAATCCAGGACCGTTCTTTCTGAAAAGCCAGAATCGAAAGAAAGGCAAAGCAGCAACTGAACACTTCGGCATAATAGTCCGTAGAATGCTTGGGAAACATCGTAGCGGCCAAGACAAACAGAATTGCCGCTCTGATGTCCTCACTTCTCCAAGCGTAGAATTTCCGAAAATGCTGCTGGGCTATCCACATCGTTCCCAGCAAAACAAAGACATTGAAACGGCTCACCCACCAAAATCCGTCTTTGTAGAGGGCTCCTAAAACCATCAGTGGAGCAGATACCAAAGGGTGAACGTAGGAATACACCATAGGAGGCAATTTCCCAGTTTCCAGGAACTGCAATAGAAAGCGGTGCCTTACCTCTGCATCGCCATGAATCCCATGCGGGAACATAAACAAATAAACGGCAGCGCCAAGCAGGATTAAAAAAAATTCCCAGCGGGATTGTGTAAGAAGCTTCAATTAATTCCGTCCGGTTTTCGATTGTTTATATCTCTGGCTCCGGTAATTTAAAAGCTCATGCGCATCTGGGATATTCTTTTCTCGATCTTCGTTCTTGCGCCCGTAGTTACCGGTGGCCTTTGGTACAAAGGCGACAATTTCCGGCTTGAATACACCCAACCCGGCCCGGCTGCCGTCATTCTTGCGGCATGGCTATGGTGGGCCGTAAAAAAAGGAAAAAATCCAACTCAAGAAAGCCTTTTTTGCCGGTTGGGCGTCCTCGCCTGGAATCGGTGGATTGAGTCCATTCAGCGAAGGCCGCTAATTTCGCTCATTATGGGATGTATATTTGTTTCGTCAATCTGGTTCACCACCAGCTTGCTGCGCCATCAAGGATTCGGCAGCGGAATGGCCGACCTTGGAATATTCGTAAACGGAATCTGGAACGTACACCAGCAGGGCTTTCCTTACTCGTCCATCAAGGGCGGCGCCTCTCTTCTCGCCGACCACCAGAACTTTCTGCTTTACCCCCTTGGATGGATTTTTTTTATATGGCCGTCCCCGCTCTTCCTGCTCGCCATTCAGTCAATTGCCCTAGCTGCGGGTGCCATTGCGGTGTTTTTGCTCTTAAAGCAGCGATTCGGGCGAGTGGATTCGCTAATCGCTTTTCTCCCACTGGCATATTGGCTTGGCTCACCTATTCGAAATGTAAACCGTTTTGATTTTCATCCCGAAACTTTAATGCTTCCACTATTTCTATTCGGGGTGTTTTTTCTGCAGGAAAAAGCACTTCCACGCAGGCTATTGGGCGCACTTCTCTTCCTACTAGCCATTGCTTCGAAGGAAAGTGCCGGTCCGGTTGCCGTGGGCCTTGGCCTGGCATGGATTCTTGGGGCGGGACCAAGCGCAACAAGAAAATTTACGCGTATATTGGGAATTTGGGTGGCGGTGGCAGGTGTAACCGCTTTTTACGTCGATTCTCAGGTGATACCAAAGCTATTTGGAAAAACATATGCCTACAGCGATCTATACGCTCCATTCGGTACTTCTCTTTCCGATTTGATCATGGCCCCCTTCTCTCATGCCTCAGACTTCTTCGGGAGGATCGTTTCCCCCTCCAGATTGAAATTTCTTGTTGGCACTATTTTGCCGTTTGGCGGGATTCCTCTATTCACTCCGCTCGCCTTGATTTCGTCCCTTCCTGGGTTCTTAATGCTCTTTCTGACCCAGGGAGACCATCGAATCTCCTTGTCATATCATTACGTGGTTGAGCCTTTGATCGGGCTTTTGATGGTTTTGCCGACAGCTTTGGAAAGAGAATTTATCTCCAGACACTCCTCTCGAATCTTTTTCGTATTGGTTCTAGGGGCTGTCTTGAGTTTCGGTAGAAGCGAAGTTTATTTTTGGCGAGTTTATAATATCGATGAACATCTCGCCTACCTTCGTGATGACATAATCCCCCTGGTAAAGAAAGATGTGTCTGTATCTTCGAGCTATGCTCTCACCCCTCACCTTGCCACCCGCAGATGGATCCACCAGCTACCGATCCTGGTAGATGAAACAGGTCAATTTGTGGAATGCGCCATATGGGAACGCTCCGTCAATAACACTCCCATGGGCCTAGCAGATGAGTCCAAGCTGGCAGCTGATCTTTTGATGGGAGGCTACATACGGGAACTAAGCTGCGGCAGCCTTGCCATTTACAAAAGATCAGATATTCCCTCTTGCCTTACCGGCGCACCGCCGTCCTGTGTGGAGTTGCAATGAAAGTTCGTTGGAGAAGCGTATACGAAAATCCTCTCTTCCCGTGGGTAACGTTGTTCCTGCTTCTTGCCCTCATGGTTACGCAGTATGGTGGGCCCAATGCCACGAGCAGAGTCGCGGCCATGAGAGCGATTACCGAGGGCCGCACCCTCAATATCGACAACTACCGTGACTGGACTATTGACTGGGCCAAGGCGCCGAACGGCCATTACTATTCCAACAAAGCCCCAGGCGCAGCATTGCTGGGTCTTCCGATTTTTGCGATCACCGATTTCTTTTCGCTTTCGCTGGCCCATCTCAATCACAAAATTGATGAGAAGGGCAGAGCCCCGCAGCCCGGATATTTTCCGCATGTGATTGTGATGCTTTTCCTTCAGCTAGTTCCTTTCGGGCTTTTGGTGCTGTCGATCGGCCGCTGGATGCACTCAAAAGGTATCTCAAACGGGGCTGTGACTTTCTTTGCCCTCGCTTCGCTCTTTGGCAATACCGCAGTTTTTTATATGAATTCGAACTTCGGGCACGGGATCAGCGCCATTCTTTTTCTCGCCGCTTTCTTCAACTGGTACCGAGGAAATTATCTTTTGACGGGAATTTTCCTGGCTTGGTGCCTTCTCTCAGACTACGGCGTGGCATTCGCCCTTCCGTTCTTTTTGGGAGCAACATTATGGAGAGAGTGGAACTATCGCCCACTGACCCGGATTGCATTTGGGGCGGCTCCCGGCGCAATAGTGTGGATTGCCTACCATATAGCCTGCTTTGGCAGCCCCTTCGCCACAGCCAATCAGTTTACAAATCCAGAACAAATCATGACCCTCGACCATACCGGCCTTCATTTATGGGGCGAGTATTCACCCTTACCCTCTTTTGAGATTTTGGGAAAACTCCTCCTTGGGCCTTCTCGGGGACTACTATTTACCCAGCCATGGACTCTTGCGGTATTTGCTTTACCGTTTGTCCAAAGAGGTCCACTCACTAAGGGCACAATAACTGTGGCGGCCGGATCCTTATTGGGCCTTTTGTGGATGAATGCTGGTTTCGGAGGCTGGCATGGAGGCTGGAGTATGGGGCCTCGATACCTTTCGGTGGCCTTTCCCGCAATAGCCCTGGCAATTGGGTTGGCCTGGCGGGGTTTTCCGTCCTGGATGAAAGCCGTTCTGTGGATTGGACTCGGTGTATCGTTGGCATTCAGGCTCTTGGTATTCCCGTTCCCGAATATGGCCCCGGACACAAACCTCTGGACGTACCACTGGGAGCTGGCTTTGAGCCCCGACCACAGAGGAACAATTATCCTTCGCTACGCATTGGCGTTGCTCGCTATCACGGCCGTAGAACTATGGAGGCGAGCCCGAGCAAGGAATCGCATTCCCATTTCCGCCAATTCGGTTTAATTTGCTTCCATCCCTATGGTCCAAGGAAAAAAAGTCATCGTAGTGCTTCCAGCCTATAAGGCTGAAAAAACTCTGGAAAAAACCGTGCAGGCCGTGCCGGTAGGCATTGTAGACGAGTTCATCCTGGTGGACGACTCCAGCCCGGATGCCACTGCTGCCGTTGCTCGCCGCATGGGGCTCACCACTATCGTTCATGAGAAAAACCTGGGCTACGGAGGAAATCAAAAAACCTGCTATAAAGCGGCCTTGGATAGAGGGGCTGATATTGTGATCATGCTCCACCCTGATTACCAGTATGATCCGCGCTTGGTCCCCGTGATGGCAAATATGGTGGCTAGCGACATCTATGACGTGGTTCTGGCATCGAGGATTCTTGGCCGCGGTGCACTTGCCGGTGGAATGCCGCTTTATAAATACGTGGCCAATCGGATTCTAACAGCCGTTGAAAATCTATTGCTCGGCCTAAAACTCAGCGAATACCACACTGGTTATCGGGCCTATAGCAAGGAGGCTCTTCAGGGCGTCGACTGGGACCTGAACTCAGACGATTTTGTTTTTGATAATCAGATCATTGCTCAGTTTAGGGCGTCTGGGCTTAGGTTTGGTGAAATTTCCTGCCCCACTAAGTATTTCGATGAGGCTTCCAGCATCAATTTTCGGCGTTCCGTAAAGTATGGTTTCGGGGTTCTTGGGACATCGATTGTTTATCGCCTTCACGCATGGGGAGTATACTCCCATCCCATCTTCACCCAAATTAACGCAAAGCAGTAGATTCAGTTTAAAACCCGCATAGCGACCACAAACAGAGTGAAATACTCTGAAGAATAATCGAATTCCGAAGCAAACCTTGCTGCGCCCTCCGCGAATGCGTTAAACCTAACCACTGGTGGCCTGGCTCTATGCAAGCTGTCGGGGCTAACCCCGCCAGGACCGGAAGGTAGCAACGGTAACCCATTGGCGGTTGTGACATAGGTTCGCCGGGCCGCCACTTTTTTCACTGAAGCTAAATCAATGTCTTACCTTGTACTTGCACGCAAATACCGCCCGCGCCAGTTCTCGGAACTGATAGGGCAGCAGCACGTGGCCACCACGCTACTGAATGCGTTCAAGCAGAACAAGCTGGGGCAGGCCTATCTCCTTACGGGAACCCGGGGGGTAGGCAAAACCAGTGTAGCCCGAATCTTTGCCAAAGCCCTTCGGTGTGAGAATCCGGATTCGCAGCCAGGGGGCAAAAACCCCGGCGTTAGC
>CAZTCD010000057.1:8038-10912 GCA_964612065.1 uncultured Bdellovibrionales bacterium
GTGTCGACATCAATAATGGCACCAGCATCGATGTTCTGGAGATCGATGGCGCCTCCAATACGGGCGTGGACAATGTGCGCGAGCTTCGTGAACAAGTGAAGTTTCTGCCCTCACGGGGCCGGCTGCGTGTCTACATTATTGATGAAGTGCACATGCTCACAAATGCTGCCTTCAATGCTCTATTGAAAACGCTGGAGGAGCCTCCCGCTCATGTGACCTTCATCCTGGCTACCACCGAGAGTCAGAAGATTCCCGCCACCATCCTTTCCCGTTGCCAGCGTTTTGACTTTCGGCGGGTGCCCTTACCGCTGATATCGGAGCACCTGGCCCGCATAGCAAGCCTTGAAGGAATCAAGTCCGACCCGGGAGCCATCAAGCTAATAGCAAAAAAAGCAGATGGTTCCATGAGAGATGGACTATCGGCCCTGGATCAATGTCTCGCGCTCGGAGGAAAGGAACTTTCCGTTCAGGGGGTTACCGAAAGCCTTGGCATAGTCAGCTCAGAGTTTTTGATTAAAATCCTTAGACACTCGTTAAACCGGGACTTGGTGCCCGCCGCCGAATTGATTCAAAGCGCTTTCCTTGGTGGCGTAGAAATGAAGCTCATTGCCCTGGGGCTAGCGGAGACACTGCGCAATGCTTTGTTCGTTAAACTTAGAGCGGACTCTAATATCAGCGAAGTTTCACCCGAAGAGCTCCCAGTCTACGAAGATCTAGTCACCCCGCTTTCCCCAGAAGGGATACAGGCTGCTTATCGTTCCATAACGAATTCGTTAGACGAAATTCTCAGATCGCCCCTGCCTCGCGCCAGCCTGGAAATGGCGTTAGCTCGTCTTGCTGGAATTGGCCACCTGAAGAGCCTGCAGGCCTTGCTCACACAACTCGAAACTCCAAACGCGAACCCCAAAAGCCTACCAAAGGACGAAAATCAGAGCGCGGCCTCGAAAAGGACGCTCCCCGTGTACCAAATCCCGAATTCCGACCCCGTGATTCAGCCAGAAAAAAAAAGCCCTGAATCGCCCCTTCCCCCCGCCAGCACTCTGAACGACGGACTTAGCTCATTCGTAAAATATGTGCTTCAGCAGAAAGCCAGCTTAGGCGCAATTCTCGAGCATGCAATTCCAGTCAGCAACGCTGCTCAATGGAAAACCGATGCGGAGATCCGCATCGGTTTTCGCAAAAGCCATGCGTTCTATCAGCTACAAGCGCAGCATAAGGCTAACTTCGATCAGCTCGAGCGTTATCTGCAATCGATGGTCGGAAGAAAAGCTCGTTTGGTAATCGAATCAGTAAGCGGCTCGGCAAGCCCCCAAAGCTCCAGCGTCTCCATAGTGGAAAAGGAAAAGATTGAAACTGCCAAATCCATGGCGGACACGAAAAAGAAGTTTCTGGAGCACGAGGTGGTACGAAATACCAAAGAAATCTTTGGCGCGGAGCTTTCCAGTTTTGATATAGATAAGTCTCTGAAGTAAGCGCAGTTTTGGGGCTTAGCAAAGCCTTAGGAGGTTCTCATGAAGCGTGGCGGCGGCTTTCCCGGAATGGGCAATATGCAACAGCTCATGCAACAGGCAAAGGCCATGCAAGCAAAAATGGAGCAAATCCAAAGCGAGCTTGCCAGCAAGTCAGTGGAGGCTTCTGCTGGCGGTGGCGCTGTAAAAGCGGTGGTCAACGGCAAGAACGAACTCTTGGAATTAACCATCGCTCCCGAAGCACTGGAAGGCGCCGATGCAGAAATGATCTCGGAAATGGTGAAAGGCGCAGTGAACGAGGCAATGAAGAAAGCCAAAGAACTGCAAGACCAAATGATGGGTGGTGCTCTGGGCAATGTGCCCATGCCCCCCGGCCTTTTCTGAGAAGATATTATGGCCTTTCAACCAACCGCCGCCGACGCTCTGTCTACCTTGGTTCACGAGCTGTCTAAACTTCCCGGCATAGGTGAAAAAAGCGCTACACGTCTTGCATTCTACCTGATGAATACAGACTCAGATCGCGTAAAGCGGCTCACCGACGCGGTTACCAGAGCCAAGGAGAATATCCGGCTTTGCGCAACTTGCTTTACGTATACCGAAGAAGATCGCTGCGAGATTTGCAGTAGCCCACTCCGCTCCCAGGACGCGATCTGTGTGGTGGAGCGACCGTCCGATGTGCGAGCGATTGAGGCCTCCGGCAAGTTCAAAGGCACATATCATGTTCTGCATGGCACGCTCTCTCCCGTGGAAGGCATCGGCCCTGAACAGATCCGGATGCAGGAGCTTTTGAGAAGAGTTCGCGAATGGTCTGATCAAAATACGACTCTAGAAAATAAAGAGATCGTACTCGCTCTGAACCCTAGCGTAGAAGGCGAAGCGACGGCCCTTTATATCAGCAGATTGCTGAAACCTTTTGGCCTTAGAATCAGTAAAATTGCGTACGGCCTGCCCATGGGCGGATCGATCGAGTACGCTGACAGAGGCACTCTCGGGAGAGCATTGGAGAACCGCACAGAGTGCTAGACGAGATTCACCAGCCATCGACACAGAGCCTGGTTGAGCGTATGAGCCACGAACTCGGCGCAAGAGCTGTACTTGTGCTGCATGAAAATGGCCAAGTGTTGCATCGCTATGGATGGATCTCAGAGAACGAGTATCCTACGATGGCAGCCTTAATTTCTGCCATGATCGCTACGGGAAACAGCTTAGGGAAGCTCGGCGAACATTTTCCGCATTCGCCTTCCCGCTTGAGCTGCGATTCCGATGCCATGGGCCTGTATATGGTGGGAGTAAATCCGGGCTTGTGGTTGGCCGTGCTATATGAACAGCCCATGAATCCTGGCCAATTCCGAATGAAAGTGAGGCGATACGCTTCCCTACTGGCCAAAATAGGCGTATCTCAGCC
>CAZTCD010000057.1:10922-26320 GCA_964612065.1 uncultured Bdellovibrionales bacterium
GCAGTGGGAAACCGAAAGCCCTTCATCTACTAGGGACAAAGTGGCCCCGAAGAGTACGGGCGGCAGTGTCACTATGGAAATTATTACAGAGAAGAATTCATCCCTCTTTGCCAATATTACAGACGAAGAAATCGATGAAATCTTCGAGAATGCACGTAGTTAGGAGCTCGGACCAGTGAGCTTCGTCAACTACAACTCCAAGGAAATCAACTGTAAAATCGTATACTTCGGGCCGTCGATGAGCGGAAAAACTACGAATTTGCAGTACATTTACTCCCAAACCCATCCTGAAGGAAAAGGCAGGATGATCTCGTTACAAACCGAGAATGAGCGCACTTTATTCTTTGATTTTCTGCCCTTAGCCCTAGGTACACTGAGGGGATTCAAGATCCGATTTCACCTTTACACCGTTCCTGGACAATCCTATTACGACGCCAGCCGCAAATTAATCCTTCGCGGCGTGGACGGCATAGTCTTTGTATCAGACAGCCAGGTAACTCGGATGGAAGCGAACTTGGAAAGTGTCGCTACCCTCCGAAACAACCTGGAGGAGCAGGGTTATGAGCTCGAAAATATTCCGCTTGTCTACCAATACAATAAGCGGGATTTGGCAAATGTTTGCCCCATTCCTGAGATGGAAAAGGTTCTCAACCCGCGAGGCTTTCCAGCTTTTGAAGCCGTGGCGAGTGGGGGAACTGGCGTGCTGGAGACTCTGAAAGGACTCTCCAAATTGATTCTGAAGGACCTGAAAGGTCAGCCCTGACGGAAATCCTCTTCCGAACCGGGGTCGAGCAAGGAGCCCAGGTTTTAAAATTTTAGAGATCCCAGGACAGGGATCAAAGATGGAAAGGAAATCCTATGAAGAAGAGCGATATGCAAACACTCACCAAAAACACCATCCAGACACTTCAGATAATGCTGGAACAGCAGCGTAAAGAGATTCTGTCCAACGGGAAAACCCTAAGGGTGGACTTCAACGTAAATAAAGATGAGCTCTTGGACGAAGTAGATACCGCCGCCCACGACGTTGAGCAGGGAATGAAAATGCGCCTGGGAAATCGTGAGAGCCTTTACTTCAAAAAAATTGAAGAAGCACTTCTCCGCATTAAAGACGGTACCTATGGGCTTTGTCTTGATTGTGGCCAATATATCGGTGCAAAGCGCCTGGAAGTACGTCCCACGGCCGAACTCTGCATCGACTGCAAAGAAGCCGCGGAAAACAGCGAAACCAAAAATATGGAAGGACGGCGCCACAAGAGCCTGGGAGAGCTCGTTAACTTTAAAGCTTGATTGATTGAAGCGGGCGGCCTAGCTCATGAAGAGGCTGCCCATTTTCATTTTTATTCACTCTGACTGCACATATCCAGGAATCCCACAGGACAGCTGAGAGATATTTCTTTGCTGCAAGGCACACCGCCTTTGGTAGCCACGCAGATATGGCTTACCGTCTTTCCTGAATCAAGATCACAGCCATCTACGAATCCTTCCGGGCAGTCCCAAAGAATGTCTGTAGCGCATGGTGGGCCATGGCGAGCGATGCACTCGTGTTGCTTGGTGAGGCCAGAAAAGCAGCCATCGACGAAAAGTTCATGACAATCACGGGCTTCATGCCTGGAGCAGGAGCCTGATTTCTCAGGAATGCATTGATGAATCAGTGCAGCTTTAGACGAGTTAGGCCGTGGCGGGCTAAATGAACAGGAGGGCAGCACTATCGGAACAACTAGCGCACAAACCCATCCATTTAGAAAAGTTCTTGGGGCCAACAAAGTTGCGAACTGATTCACTGATTTTCCGGAAGCAAACAGCGATCAATAAATCCATCCGGGCACTCCATGGCGATTTCTTGAGCGCAGGGCATTCTGCTTATAACCGGCACACATTGATGAACGGAAGTTTCACCGGTATTGCAGCCGTTCACAAAACCTTCCGGGCAATGAATCATAATGCGAAGGTTGCAAGACCCGCGGGAATCAGCCACACATCGATGGTTGCCCTCAAAATTGTCCCTGCAGGCGTCATGGAATCCCTTCTCGCAAATCCATCTGATCTTCGCGGGGCAGCTCGGCCCCTCTGTGGCAACACATGCATGTGTTGCTTCGGAGCTTGGCGTTCGTGCTTTATTCATACTTGATTTACTGTTCGTACTGGCGCATCCAAACATCGAAACTGCGATCACAACTGCTGCAGTAAAAAACTTCATGCAGGCTCCATTAGGTAATGAGATTTCTTCCCATGACAGTAACACGGAGTTCGGGAGGATAAACTACCGGCAGCAGGTAGGACCTAAAAGGAAATGAAACTAGCTTTAGCTCGAAAAGCCGTGAGTTTGCTAGATTCGCTCCGGCATTTCGCCAATAAGGCCTTATGCAGATCAGCACGCTTTCCCTCCAGCTCAAACTCCGAAAGAAGCCCGGAAATGAGCGCCAGCTCGAGTTCCACTACCTGCCTCTTAAATGTCGCCTGAATCCGCGGCTTACAGGCTTCAGCTCTAGCCGAGCCCGGTACCAGCAGGCAAACAAGCCCTATTAATCCACAAAAGAAGCCGTGTTTATAAAACTGAAATACTTTCATCGGTCCCCCCAAAAATATTCTACCCAGATAGATAGACGCAGCGCAATATTTCGATGGGTTTAGGGATTATTAAAGACGGTCTCAGTTAGAGTGAAAATGAGGCTCATAAACGTCAAACAATTGACGGGATTTCAACCAACCAGAAAAGAGAAGAGGCACCCATTTAGGGCGCCTCTTCTTAGGGCATGCGATTTAAAGCTCTTACTAGTTAAGAGCTCTCTCCACGTTGATGCGCTTGCCAGTGATGGTTTTTCCACTCAAAGCGCTCACTGGATCACCGCTATCCATCAGCCTGCGCTTGATCTCGCGGAAATCCGCATTGGGAAACTGCGACCAAACGAGAGCCGCAGCCCCAGCCGCGTGGGGAGCAGCCATCGAGGTGCCCGAAAGCTTCGCATACTTGTTGCCGGGAACCGTGGAGTAAACATTGGTTCCGGGAGCGCCCACGTGCACGCTCTTGGCTCCTGTATTGGAGAAAAATGCCTTCCCATCGGACTCGGTAGTAGCAGCTACCGTAAGCATATTTTCCACGTCAAACGCGGCAGGGAATACCGGTGAGCGGTCGTTGTCGGTACCGTCGTTTCCAGCAGCGGCCACAAACAGCACACCGGCCTTGCTTGCGCGAACTACGGCGTCCTTAAGCGCCCCACCAGTACCATCATCGCCCTTACCCCCCCACGAATTGGAAAGGATCTTGGCACCACGGCTAACAGCGTAATCGATTGCCTTAACAGCATTCGCCACATCGCCGCTTCCTTGGCCGGTAAGAAACTTAACAGCCATAATCGAAACCCGCTGGCTCACGCCGGAAATTCCCTGGCCATCGTTGCCGGTGGCACCGATTACGCCAGCACAATGAGTTCCGTGCTGGTTGTCGTCGAAGGGCAGATTATCGTTGTGTACGAAATCCCAGCCAACCACGTCGCCACTGATACTGTCGCCGCCGATGTTGATGCCGTTCTGCATGCCACTCGGTTTACGCCAGATATTGTACTGAAGGTCCGGATGGGTGTAATCCACGCCGGTGTCAATCACCGCCACCACAACATTTTTGGAACCTTTTTGCTTAGCCCAAGCCTTATCAGCAGAAACCTTGGCGATACCCCACGCTTGATTCAAATTAGGATCACTGGCGGGCGATGGCTCAGACACAGGTCCAGGAATGGCCGGACGACCGGGCTTGCTGGGAGGATTGCCGGGATTACCAGGATTTCCTGGGTTACCAGGGTTCCCGGGAGCACCACTGTCTTCACAGCCCGGAGGGTAGGGAATTCCCGGAATAATGCAAGGCACCTTGGGGCCACCGGGATTACCGGGATTTCCTGGGTTACCAGGGTTCCCGGGAGCACCGCTGTCTTCACAGCCCGGAGGATATGGAATTCCTGGAATGATGCAAGGCTCTGCTTGCACGCGAGGCTTTTCTAAACGGTTCGGAAAAGCGTAGAGCATATAGTTAGGTTGCGCGTATTCCACGTTGGGGTCCCGCTGTAGATCAGCAACCACCTGCTCAACACTATTACGCTCGGTATTGAAAGTAAGATGTTCGAAGTTTTTAAACTCGCCGCTGTATCGCTTTACATCCACGATATCGAGGCGGGTGTAGAGTGACTCCATTTCGCGGAAAGTGCGAAGTGACGAGTCTCGGAACTTCACGATAACTTCACCCTCTTTATAAGCCGGACGAAGCTCACCGTTTACCTGAACCATTGGAACTTCCGCACTTGCAGGCCCGCTGGCCAAAACAGCCACGAAACCCAATACGGACAGCATCATTCTTTTCATATGCATACCCCCCAAATAGCCGAAATCCTTGAGGGGCCAGATTCAACCTTGAAGGCCACTCCCATTCGGTCAAAAGAAATTGGAACGTGGCCCTAATAGAAATGGAATCAGTAGGTTCTGTTGTTACCCTACAAGTCCTTACACTGTAGCCGTGTAAAAAAGATTAAGGTGGATGGCATATTTGCCTCAGCTAGGAGCTCTTGGAATCCGGCCCGACCGAGTGCAGGTCAAGCAGCCGTTTTGACATCAACTCATAAAAAGAATGCGGCTGAATCAAACGAGAAGCTCCCTGCGCACAGAGCGCGGCAAGCATAATTGAAAAGATAGCGCGGTGCCCGTCCGTCATCTCGAGCACCAAGACACTGGAGGTGATGGGCGTCTGAGTAACGCCCGTTAAAAACGAGGCCATTCCCACCAGCACCAGTATCTGGGGATCAAACAATGGGAGCAGCTGCGAAGCCAGAGACCCTAGCGCTGCACCACTCGCCAAAGAAGGCGCAAATATCCCCCCGGCGCTACCTGTCGCATAGGTAAGAAAATTTGCGAATGGTCGCCCCACAGCGAGCCACATACTGGCGGAATCAGAGGGGCTCCTAAGCAGATGCACGATCAGTTCTCTACCCGCTCCAAGATTTTTGCCACCAAGCATAATTCCCAACGCAGCAACCACGAACCCCAAAGCCACAGCAAAAAGAGCCTGGATCACCAGACTGCGCCCCGAACGAAAAAGAACCACTTTCCGAAGCGCAATTCCGAATAACGCACCCAGCCCACCGATCACGAAAGCTATAGGCGCGAGGCCAAACACGCGAATAAAACTGGAGTCGGCCACGGCGGCGCGCCCCAAATAAATATAACTTCCCATCACACCCTCGGCCAAAAGTCCGGCGATGATCACGGCATGAAGAATGTAAGCTCGAATCTGCGACAAATGAACCTTGGACAGCTCTTCCACCGCGAATACGATCCCCCCCAGCGGAGTATTAAAAGCAGCGGCAAGCCCCGAGGCACCGCCAGCAAGAATCATTGATCTAAGATCCAGCGAAGCCCGGTTTCCAGGCCACTTCCGATAAACCAGATGAAAGATCCCGCCGGAAATCTGGAGCATTGGGCCCTCTCGACCCACCACGCCACCAGAGACAATTGCCAAGCAAGTACCGACAACTTTCGCAACGATCGCTCGAACACTAAGGAGGCGGGAGGCTACCGAGAAGTCTTCCGGCATGGCCTTGAGAGAAGCTATCAGCTGGGGAATGCCACTGCCCGCGGAAGCCGGAGAAACAAAGGTGGCCACCCCCCAGCAAAGCAAGAATCCAAGGGGAGTGAGAACAAGAAAAAGATAAGGATGCCCCTCGGCCGTGCGAAGTGCCATGCGCTCACTCCAGGCAAACAACCTGCTAAATGCCACGGCTGCGAAAGCTGATAATGATGCAGCAATCCAGTACGGCAAAAATCTCCAGGATACATCTCGAAGGAAACGCCCGTGCCGGTAAGTCTCACTGGAGACGCGCTCAGTTAATCGATTTAAAATGGGAGACATAGTCTCGTATTACGCCTCATACGCGCCTTCCGATAGAGCTTTTGACGAAAAAAAGAGACCCCGCTTTGCGCGAAGCCTCTTTTATTCAATTTGCCGGCGCCTAGTTTACTGTCGGCCCATTTTGCTGCTGGCGGCGAATAAATGTCGGAATGTCGTATTCGTCGTCGGTTAGGTTAGCCACTCCGAGCGTGCGCGCGATCTGCTGTGCTCTCGCGATACTCTCAGCCCGGCTGTCCTTGGGTCTGTTGGATACCGCTTCCTCCTGCGAGACCTGCTTAGCTTCCTCAAACATTTCAGTCTGCATGGGGTCTTTCTGCTGCTCCACTCGAGGAGGAGGTGGCGGCACCAGTCGCTGCGCGCCCGGCTGCGGGAGATGATCGTCCTCCCGCCCTGCAATTGCCTCGAAATCGGCACTCGCATTTTTTGCCATTTGAGCATCTACCTCATCGATAGAAGCGGAGGGAATAATCGAATCAATACTCTGCTGAGGCCTGCTTGCTGAAGCCGGAGGAGGAGGCTGAACATAAGAAGGCTGCGGCGTGGCAGGAGTCGCGTTTACCGGTGCAGGAGGAGGCTGCAAAGAAGTCCCCTGTTGCGTATTGGCCATCGATCCCAGAGTTGCCGCTTGTGTATTGGCCATTTGCTGCTGCAATAAACCAGGCTGCGCGGAAGTAACGGCCGCTGTTCCGAGAACCTGCTCTATCGCTGCATTGGCACCAATGCCTGTAGCGATAACCGTGATCTTGACTCTATTTTTCATGTTCTCATCGATAACGGAGCCAAAGATGATTTCGGCATCTTCATGGGCGGCTTCCATAATGAGAGTTGTAGCTTCGTTAACTTCAAAAGCGGTGAGATCGGGGCCGCCAGTAACGTTGATAATGAGTCCCGTAGCTCCATCCACAGAAATATTCTCCAGCAGCGGGCTGGAGATTGCATTCGTAGCAGCTTCCACCGCCCGGTGCTCTCCTTCTCCCAAGCCAGTCCCCATCAGTGCGAGCCCCTTGTTCGCCATGATGGTCCTAACATCGGCAAAGTCGGTATTGATCAAGCCCGTATGATTAATGAGGTCGGAGATGCCTTGAACCGCATTCAACAGAACCTCGTCTGCTTTTTTGAAGGCATCCATAAAGCTCATATGGTTACCTGCGATGCTGAGCAACCGCTGATTCGGAATCGTGATTAAGGAATCCACGCCTTCGCGAAGGAAACGAATTCCCTCCATGGCCTGGCGCATGCGCTTCCGGCCCTCGAAATCGAAAGGTTTGGTAACCACACCCACAGTAAGAATTCCGATTTCTTTGGCGATCTTGGCAATTACAGGAGCCGCTCCAGTGCCGGTGCCGCCGCCCATGCCCGCGGTTACGAAAACCATATCAGCGCCGGTGAGCACGTCGGCGATCTTGTGGTAATCTTCCAGGGCAGCTCTACGCCCAACTTCCGGGTTAGCGCCGGCTCCGAGCCCTTTGGTCAGCTCTCCACCGATTGCAATCTTTACGTCTGCCAGAGAAGCATTAAGCGCTTGCCTGTCGGTATTCACGATAATGAATTCCACTCCGGTAAGCCCCGAGCGGATCATCGTGTTCACGGCGTTTCCACCAGAACCACCTACACCGATAACCTTGATTTTGGCTCCCTGGGACCCCGAATTGCTTTTATCCAACTCGAACATTCTTTGTTCCTCTCTTCCCTCGCCCGCTCGTCAGCGGGACACTTGCGCCCGCACGCAGCGGGTTATTCCCCTCCCGCTCCCGCGGGTTCGATTGTTAAAAAAGGTCTTTTATCCATCCTGTCATTGCATCTTTCATCCGGCGCCCAACGCCCTCTCCTGCGCTGGCACGCCCACCCTTTGCCGCCATCTTATTGGCCGCATACTTAAGTAAACCTACGCCAGTAGCAAATTTCGGAGAGTTCACGATGTCTCTCATGCCACCCATTCCGGCGGGATAACCACGCTTCACAGGCATTTCAAATACGATTTCGGCGAGCTCAGGCATGCCCTCGAGCATGGAGCAGCCTCCAGTAAGCACTACTCCACTTCCGATAAGATCGAGATATCCGGTTTTCTCGATTTCAGCCCGAATCAACTGAAACATCTCCTGCACGCGCGGCTCTACAATTTCAGCCAACAAGCGCCGGGCCACGATGCGGGGCTGCCTGCCACCAACACCAGGCACCTCGATAGTTTCCTCGGGAGCAATCATCTCTTTTAAAGAGCAGCCATGCCGGATTTTCAGCCTCTCCGCCTCAAGCTGCGGCGTACGCAAACCCACCGCAATATCATTGGTAATATGGTTACCGCCGATATTGATCACACCGGTATGAACCAAAGCCCCGCCCACGAATATGCAGATATCTGAAGTTCCCCCGCCAATATCCACGAGAGCAACGCCGAGCTCTTTTTCGTCTTCACTAAGAACCGCTTCCGCGGAGGCAATGGGCTCGAGAACCAGCTCCTGTACATGAAGCCCCGCTCGATTGGAACACTTCACAAGGTTTTGGGTGCTGCTGGTGGACGCTGTGATGATATGGATCTTACCTTCGAGGCGCACTCCATTCATTCCGATAGGATCCTTTATTCCATCCTGGCCATCGATGATGAAGTCCTGCGGAATAAGATGGATCACTTGGCGATCAGCCGGGATTGCAATCGCTTTCGCGGCATCAATCACACGCTCTACATCGTGAGCGTCAATCTCGTTTCCCTTTACGCTTACTACGCCGCTTGAATTGAAGGAGCGCACATGATTTCCAGCAACCCCGATATAAGCGTTGTGGATTTCGCATCCCGCCATCAGCTCTGCTTCTTCAATGGCTTTCTGGATGCCTTCCACAGTCGTCTCGATATTGATAACCGCACCCTTACGCAATCCGGTGCAGGGTCTCGTTCCGAGACCTACGATATCGACGCCTGTTTCCGTAATCTGTCCGACGATGGCGCAGATTTTCGTGGTCCCGATGTCTAATCCGACAAGAAATTCCTGTTTGGCCACGACCCCCTCCTTAGGAGCGCACGCTTTCGGTAATTCTACCCGTCACTCACGCTTTTCGGTTTCCACCGAAAAGAATGACACGGTAGCCTATAGTATTAAGGGTAAAGGCTACTTCTCTAGTTTGACAACCACTTTTTTCCCGAGCTCGAGGCGAATTAGTCTTGGTTTTTTGCCCGCTTGGACCAAATAACGCACTACGGCTTCCCAGCGCTTCACTTGCTGCCCAAAATCCCCATCACCTATGCTCACCGTGTATAGGCGAGTGGTTTTATCTTTTTTTGATGCGAGCTTTTTGGGCGGGTATCGAAGATTCATTAGGTAGGGAGTGCCGCCATCAGCATCTCCAGGCAGCACGGTGAGATCGCCAAAATCCTTTTCATGGAACACTGAGGAGCCCTTGAACTCACGAAGCACTTCCACTGATCCCGCCACCCTCAGGCGAAGTTGCTCATCTTCTTTTGGCCGGCCCTCGAGCTGCACAAGCGGATAACTTAATGAGTCACCCGAGCGGATTCGATAGAAAGGTTTGCCTTCGGCATTCAAATAGTACATTGAATCGGCGCCGAGAATCGCTTCGGGCTTTTGTGACTCATAAGTAACTTGAATCTTGTTCGGGAGCACCCTGATAACCGACGCACTGTGGACCCAGGGATCTCTCTCAATCCTGCTTCGAATCTCCTCCAGTTCAAGAGCGAACAAATTGGAGCCGGGAGGAATACCCGCGAGGCGAACAAGCTCCTCGTTGTCCGCCGAACCCTTGGAAACAATCTCAATCTTTTTTACCGCGAACCTGGAAGACGTGGTCAAGAAGCGATGAAGCTCCATCCCCACAAACAACAAAACCACTGCCACCAAGGCCGCCGGCAATGCAATCAACAGGAAGGTTTTGGTGACTCCAGCTTTCATTTTACCTATGGCTTCAGGATTCGCGGTGACATCAAAATCACCTCCTGCTGCAGCCGAATTCCACTATTCTCGAAAACCTTCTTTTTGGCGGTTTCAATCAGGAAAAGCACGTCTGCACAACTAGCGCCGCCATTATTGACAATGAAATTGCTATGCTTGGGGCTAATTTGAGCTCCGCCCATCTTGAATCCCCTCAATCCCGCCGCATCGATAGTCTTCCAGGAGCTCGTGCCTTCTGGATTCCTGAAAACCGAACCACAGCTAGGCATCTCAATCGGCTGGGCGGCCTTACGCTTTCTGGTGCTTTCGGCCAATCGCGCTTTCACTACAGCTGGTTCGTCCGCCGTTAATCGCAAGGTGGCGGACCAAACGACCTCACCGTCGAGCATATAGTGTTGCTCTCTATAAGAATACTTTAGATCGCCCCCCGCAACACTTCGTTCCCCCCCGCGAAGGCCAAGAAGCTCCACGCTCTCGAGAGATTGTGCTATCCAGCCGACCCCGGTTCCGGCGTTCATGAAAACGGCCCCTCCGATATTGCCTGGCACCCCAGACAACTCTTCAATTCCTCCCAGCCCTCGCTCCGCACAGGCCCGCAATATCCTCGCATTCAACGTTCCGGCCGAAGCCCTAACGCGGCCTTCAGGCAAAAAATCGACGAAGGGCTCCAGGTCACGGGTGCAAATCACTACGCCAGGAAAGCCCTCGTCAGGCGCGAGAACATTGGACCCATTCCCAAGTATGAAGTACGGCTCCTGGGATCCCATAAGGTAACGCCCGATCTCAAAGAGATGCCCTTTGGTTACAGGAAGCGCAAGAACGCGGGCTGGCCCACCAATTCTATAGGTGGTGTACTTCGCAAGGGGCTCGTTCAAACGATGGGGAACCGACGCAGGAAACATCCTGAAAATTTAACTCATCTGGGCCGAATCGGCGAGTAGTCCAGCACCGATAAATCGTTTCTAGAAACGCCGGATACGGCTTACTTCAGAACCTTCAAGAGCTGCTCCCCGATTTGGTAACCATTTCCCGCACCAAGGGTGATGAAAAGGTCTCCTTTTTGCAGCCTGGGTGCAATCTTGTCAGCAGCCGACTTCACGTCTCCGATGTACTCAACGGATTTATGCCCCTGTGCGCGAATGTCATTGGCGAGCTTCTCGGAACTGATTCCATCAATGGGAGACTCTCCTGCAGGATAGATGTCTGCCAGGAACAGCACATCACTCTCGTCAAAGGACTGGATAAAATCATCGTAACAATCCTGAGTGCGAGAATAGCGGTGAGGCTGAAAGCAGGTAACAATTCTCCCGGTCCAGGCTTTTCTAGCGCCGGAAAGCGTAGCCTTAATTTCAGTGGGATGGTGCCCATAATCATCCACCACCTTAACCCCGGCCTTTTCGCCCTTAAACTCGAACCTCCGGCGCACTCCCTTGAATTGCGCCAACCCGGCGCTCGCTTTTGCGAAAGGCAATCCGATCTCCATTCCGGCGGCAAGGGCCGCTACGGCGTTCAATACATTGTGCTTTCCGGGCACATTGCACTGAGCATCCCCCAGCTTCTTTTCATCTCTCCACACCTCGAAAGTGGAACCAAAATCCTTAAAGATAACATTTTTCACCTGCAGGTCCGACTGCGGCGAAAATCCGTATGTCATGTAGGGTTTATTAATTCTGGGCAGAATGGATCTTACGTTCTCGTCGTCCTGGCACAAAATGGCCAGGCCGTAAAAAGGGATGGAGTTCACGAAATCCACGAAATGATCTTTGATGTTGGCCAGGGTGCCATAATTGTTCAGATGGTCGTTATCGATATTCGTGACAATCGCAATGGTTGCCGGAAGATGGAGAAAGCTCTTGTCGCTTTCATCAGCTTCGGCAATCAATAGATCTCCCTTGCCAAGCTTTGCGTTTCCCCCGAGCGCATCCACCCTACCGCCAATTATGATTGTGGGATCAAGCTCATTACTCTGGACAAGAGTGGCAATCATTGACGTGGTGGAGGTTTTTCCATGCGTGCCCGCAATGGCAATCCCAGTCTTCATCTTCATGAGCTCGCCTAGCATCTCGGCTCGCTGAATGATCGGAATCTTCTTTTTACGTGCAAGCTGAATCTCAGGATTTTTTTCATCGATGGCGGAACTCACCACAACCACATCCGCATCGGCCAGATTGCTTTCCTTATGCCCGTGGTGAACAACGGCTCCGAGAGAAGCTAGCCTTCTGGTAACATCGCTTTCATTCAGATCAGATCCGCTCACCGTATAACCCTGAGAGATCAGGATCTCTGCGATCCCGCTCATACCGATGCCACCGATTCCGATGAAGTGAACTTTGCGCTTACGATTTTTATAAACCATATCAATACCTTCCAGAGGGGCTTCAGCCGCCCAAGATGCCGTGCGCTATCTTCATGGAAGCCTCGGGCTGGTGAAGGCTGGCCATCTTGGTAGCAAAGGCTTGCAGGGTGTCTCGCTCTTTATAGAGCCGCCTGATTACCTCAGCCAGCCTTTCCCCGGTTAGTTCATTCTGCAAAAAAGTGAGGCAGCAGCCCAACTGCTCCATTTCCTTGGCATTATGCTCCTGGTGCCGATCCTTCGATACGAGGGGTATCAGTATAGCGGCCTTGCCAGCAGCGGATAATTCCGCCAAGCTTGATGCACCCGCACGGCAGATTACCAGGTGGGCATTTCGGTATTCTGCGTCCATGTCATAGATAAACTTTTCCAGCCTCACTCTTTGAAAGCCAGCAGATGCATATTCCTCACCCGTGCGAATGAAGTCCGCCTCACCGGTTTGGTGGACCATTTCAAGATCCAGGTCCCTCAGGTGTGATACTGCAGAAGTTACTCTGCGATTGATCCCCATCGCCCCCTGGGAACCGCCAAAAACAAAAATCCTAAATGGATTTGCCTGGAATTTTTCCTGGGCTTCGTCTTTCGACCACCTTGCTTTTTCAATCTCTGGGCGGCAAGGGTGCCCCACCACCTGAGTTTCTTTTCCGGAAAACGACGCCTCTGAAGCCTTGAAATTCACATAAATTCGGCGACAGAACTTTGCCATCCAACGATTGGCCAGCCCCGGGTGCCTGTTCTGCTCCAAAATTTCACATCGAACGCCCAAAAGGGCCCCCACTACCAAGAAGGGGGCGCCAGCATAACCTCCCGCGCTAAAAATAAGGTGGGGACGGCGGGTAAGCACAATTCTCATGCAAATGAAGACAGAGAAGAAAAGACTAACCAGAGTTCTCGCAACACTCAGGATCCCCTGCCCCTTGAGCTTTCCCGAGGGAATCAGAACCACTTCATAACCGCTCTTAGGTATAAGGCGCTCCTCTATGCTTCCATGGGAGCTCACAAAAAAGATTTCTGTTTCAGGGGTAATTCTGCGAATCTCGCCAGCTACAGCCACCTGGGGATAAAGATGGCCCCCGGATCCACCTCCGGCGAAGGCAATGCGCAGAGGCCTGCTCGATTTTACCTCACTCATAGAATCAAGCCTCGTCTCGGCGACCCTGTGCTGAAACGTTCAGCAGAATCCCAACGATGGCCAGCGCGCAAATGATCGAAGTTCCCCCGCTGGAAATGAAGGGAAGGTTCATTCCCTTAGTAGGAAAGAGCCCTAAAACAATGGCGGCGTTCCAGAAAACTTCCAGGCCCAGCAAAATGGTAAGGCCACTGGCAAGCAATGCCTGAAAACGATCGCCGGATTTAGCCGCCGCCCTGATTCCTCTGAAGATCAAAATCAGAAATACCAGGCTAAGCAGAAAGATGCCTAAAAACCCAAGTTCCTCACCTACAACACTTAAGATGAAGTCGTTATGGGCCTCTGGCAGATAAAAAACTTTTGCCCTAGAGGCACCTAGCCCGGCACCAAAAAGGCCGCCCCGGTAGAAGGCAATAAAGCTCTGGATGATTTGAAATCCCGCCCCCTGAGGGTCCGCCCAGGGATCCAGAAATGTAAGCAATCGAGCCCGCCGGTAAGGAGCCGCGATCATCGCCATCACCAGCATAGGCAGAACAGCTAGCGCCGTTCCCAGCAAAAACTTGATCCGCACCCCGGCAAGATAAAGAAGAAAGGCGGTAGTGGTTACTACCAATGCCGTGCTGCCGAAATCGGGCTGAGCCATGCAAAGCCCCGCCAGAAGCAGCGGCGGCCAAAGAAAGATCAAAAACCCCCTGACGGGATGGGTCCATTCACGGTTCTCTTTAGCGAGGAGCTTGGCCATCATTAGCACTAGCCCTAATTTTGCCAGCTCCACTGGCTGAAGGGAAAAACCAGCAAGATTGATCCAGCGACTGGCCCCACCAGCCCTGTGCGCCACACCAGGCACAAACGTAAGCGCTACGAGAGTTACCAAAAATAAAAACACAGGCAATGCCAGGCGCTCGATCACTTTCAGATCAAGAAACCGGCAAACGGTCATTACCAGGAAGCCAACCCCAAGAAACAAAAGGTGGCGATTAAAATAATAAAGGCCATCGTTGAACTTCTCCTGAGAGAAGATGTAACTGGCGGAATAAACCATCACTAATCCGAAGGCCGCCAGGCTAATCGACAAAAACAGCAATACTTTATCGGAAATTCCGCCCGTACTCAGCGGAAGGAAAGGGAGAGGATTAAATCTCCTCCACGTACTTCTTGAAGTAATTACCCCGTTCCTCATAGCTTACAAACATATCGTAACTCTCACAGCCCGGGGCCAACAAGATTATATCTCCCTCCCGGCTCTTCTGATAAGAGAGCAACACGGCTTCCTCGAAGGTACCCACCAGAAAGGTTTCGGAAAGATCGCCCAGGCATCGATTGATATGCTCCTTGGCCTCCCCCACCAGCACCAGAGTCTTTACACGGGTTTTTACCACTTCGGCTAGGCTCACAAAATCAGCCTGTGCATCCCTGCCCCCGGCAATCAAGATAATCGGTTCAAAGGGGAAAGAATCCAGTGCCAGGCGCAGGGTATCCACCGTGGTGGCCCTGGAATCATTGATCAGCCGCACCCCACCCTTTTTCTTCACAAATTCCAGGCGGTGAGGCACCCCGGGAAACGCTTCTATCACTCGCTGGATCACCTCGTCTGCCACGCCAAGAAGCTTGGCCACGTTCACTGCAGCCATCAGGTTGTCCCTATTGTGGGTACCAAACAGGCGAAAGTTGCGAAGATTGAAAACCGATCGATTGCCAGCGTTGTCTTTCCAGACCAGCTCTCTCCCGCTAGAGGCCAGCCAACACCCCTTGTAAACCTTAGCCACTTCCTCACCAAGGCTCACAGGATCTTTTCTGCGGTAAACCCACTTGGGCGCGGGATTGCCCGCAACGATTGCCTTCAAGGCAGTATCCCGGAAGTTATAAACAATCGCACACTTCTCATCCAGATCCGAAAGCAGCTTTTGCATGGCGGCCCCATACAACTCTACCGAAGGAAACCTTTCGGGAAAGGGAGGCTGCAGGCTCGTGAGCACTGCGATCTGGGGACGCATCTTTTGAAGATTGTCGAGTTGATAGGCGCTCATTTCCAGAATCACAAAATCGGCCTTAATGCCCTTCAGGAAAAGATTAGCAAGAGGCTCTCCATGATCACCGCAATAGAATGACGACTTTCTGGAAGCT
>CAZTCD010000058.1:0-25824 GCA_964612065.1 uncultured Bdellovibrionales bacterium
TGGCCGCATGACACCTCGATTGCGGCCTGGGGAATGGCTATAGCCGGGAAAACCGGGCTTGCGGCGAGAATTTGCGAGGATCTGTTCGAGGCTTCGTCCAATTTTCCGATGCAGAGGGTGCCCGAGCTTTTTTGCGGCTTCGACCGGAGGCCTAACGAGGGGCCTGTACAGTATCCAGTGGCTTGCTCGCCGCAAGCTTGGGCCGTAGCCTCTGTATACCAGCTGATTTCCAGCCAGCTTGGGATCGAGGTGCATGCCGAGAAAAAGCTGATTCATCTCACCAAGCCGGCGCTACCCTCCTTTTTGAGCGAGCTTCGCATCGAGAACATTATGGTGCCGGGGGGGCATTTTGGATTGCGCTTCATTCGGTTCGGCGGCGACGTGAGCGTGGATGTACTGGAAAAACCCGAGGATTGGTCGTTGCTCGTAAAAAAGTAGGCCTCGAGCTGGCCGTTAAATTGCAAACCGCACCGTGGACTCTGGATTAACAAAGGAGCAAACATGCGCTTTCGGAATTTTGCGGCAATAGTAACTGGCTTTACCCTTCTCGCCCCGGCGGCCTGGGCTCATTCCCGTAGCGGAAGTGATTTGAGCAGGCTCGCACCCTTGATGGGATCTTATCGCCTCGTGGATCATCGCTACGGAGACTGTGCTCCCACGGTATTCATCGGTATGGGGCGTGATTCACGCTCGATCCGGGCTGGCTCCTACAATTTCTATGGAGTGGATTTGGGGCGCATGAGAATCGACAACGGGAACTGGAGAGGATGGATCAAGACCAGCTTGGGGCGCCGGC
Organism: uncultured Bdellovibrionales bacterium; assembly: GCA_964612065.1. Classification (GTDB taxonomy): domain Bacteria; phylum Bdellovibrionota; class UBA1018; order CAIPTA01; family CAIPTA01; genus JAKFYM01. The sequence continues at coordinate 797 of CAZTCD010000058.1, forward strand.
AGGTGGAGACCAAATCCTATCGGAAATCTTATGTGGACGGCACCAAGATCCGGGAGGAAACGGAAATCGAGTTGCGGCGGGGAATGGTTCAGCTCGAGCATAGAAAGTCGATCCGATCTCATAGAAACCACCAAAGGATCCATAATAAATGCCTTTACGTAAAAATGTACGAGGGCGCAGAAGAATTTCCTGACCAGGGTGAACAGGATAAAGGCCAGCAAGACAAGGGCCAGCAAGATAAAGGCGATCAGGGCCAAGGTGATGAAGGCCAGGGTGACGAAATAGGTAAATAAAAATTAATGACTATTCGCGGGCTAATCCTGGCCCGCGAATAGCTCGGTTGACACTGGCTATCAGTAATTGCGATAGCTAGTGGTGAAGGCCTGGATTTCGGGCTTCTTTCCGAGTTTATAGTAGCCCTTCCCGTCCGGCTTTCTCTGCGTATAAGGCGTGCGCAGGGTGCTCCAGTATTTCGAGGCGCCGAGAGCTTCTTTGGGGCCGTGAAGGTATCCATCCCGCTCCACGAACCGCGCCAGCATGCCTATGCCGCAGGAAAGATTCAGCAACGGTTTCTGTAGCATTTCCACGGTCTCGTAGCGCTTGCACTCTTTGGGCGAAAGAGCCAGGAGGCCCACGCTCCATGCGCCGCTGGGCTCACGGAACTTATCGTCGGGTTTGAAGCTGCTTTCCAGTTTTACGATCCCTCCGATCAGCCTAAGCCAGCACACCTCCCTATGGTGTTCGCTCGCGTTCCAATAGCCGGGGCACCAGTCATTGATGTCGCGGGCCCTTTCCAGGCTGGGAAGGAATTCTCTGATGGAGGCGACTACCAAAGAGGTCCAATAATTGCCCTCGGGCACCTTGGACCACAGAGCGGCGGAGTAAAGTTTCTGCTCATCCGATAGCTCCTCTCGTTCCGTGCGGGTAGGGGAGAGTTTATAGGCTTCGATCTTCGAGTATACGCGATTGTAATGTGCCTGAGCGGCGGCGGCTGCACGGGCCGCTTCTTCGTTCTTGCGATCGGCCAGGCGGCGGGTTTCCTCGGCGCTTGCGAGGCTGCCTCGCGCCTTCACTTCCTCTTCGGCTCTTGCTTTCGCCGAAGCCTGAGTGCTGGCGGCGTTTTTCGTGGCACTGGCCAAGGCCGCATCTGCCTGTGCCTTTTCTTTCGAGGCTGAGGTGGCTTCGGAATTCGACTTACGAAGCACGGTGAGGCGGGCATCGGCTTCGGCCTTGGCACGGGCGAGCGCGGCGGCGTCAGATGCAGCTTTCTCTTTCTTTTCCGGAACGGATTCTTGCGCCAATCGCAGAGCTTCTTCGGCTTTTTCCGCGGCGGCGTTCAGGGTGTCCAAGGTTTTCTTGGATTCCGCTGTGTTTTTCTGCTGGTGCACTTTTGCCGCCCAGTTGGCCGATTGCCTGGCTTTTTCCGCCTTTGCCGTAGCTTCTTTCACGGCCTTGGTGGCCAGCCAAGCTTCGCCGGCCGATTTCTTGGAAACTGCCTGAGCGGTATCCAGAACGGCTTTCGCGGCCGCATAATCTTTTTGAACTCTGGCTGCTTCGGCGTTGGCGGTTTCGAGGTTTTGCTTTTGGGATTTAGCGTTGGCCGTGGCTTTGATCAGGGCTTCAGCAGCTGATCGTGCGCGTTGGTCGGCATTCGCGGACTCTTGAATGGCATTCTTTAATTTGCTTTCCGCGCTTTGCTGGGAGCCGGCCGCTGCTTTGGCGTTTCGCTTCGTGGTATCCGCGGTTTCGCTCTTGCGGTCAAAATCATAGGCGGCTTCTTCCAGTGTGTCGGCAATGGCTTTAGCTCTGGCTCGGTTCAGGGAGCTGATGGTTGCCATCGCCGCTTTTTCCTGGGCGAGAGCCTGATTCAGGGAGGCCAGGGCTTTCGTGGCCAGATTCGCTTTGTTTGCGAAGTCGATTGCAGCTCGCGTGGCTTCTTCGGCCGAGGCGTTCACGGCGGAAGTGAGCTGGCTTTGGTTGCTTCTTTGGGCGCTTTGCAGCTCGGTAGTTCGGTTTTCCACTTGCTGGGAAGCCTGCCGGGCGGCGGCTTCCGCCTGTTGAAGGTTTTTTTCCAGTTTGGCTTTTTGGTCCTCTGACGAGGAAGGATCGCTCAGGGCTTTGTTAAGCGTTTCGCGGGCAGATGCCACGGTCGCCCATGCGTCGTCGTATTCTTTTTGGGCGGAAGCGAGAGCGCTCATGGCTTTCGCTCTGTTCTTCCTGGCGGTTTCCGCAGTGTTCAGGGCTTGCTGATAATCTTTCTGGCGGGAGGCGTAGGTGTCTTTCGCATCAGCGGCAATTCTTTTCCGTTCTTCTGCATGGTCTCGAGCGGATCGAACGAGCTCCATGGCTCTTTTGGCCTCATCAATAGCCCGTTGTTCGGTGCTATTGGAAGGGCCCCAGCTGGTGAGTTCCAGGAGACTGCTATCGTCTTCCGTAAGCTGTCCGTTGATTTTATCCACAGAGGGTGTGTTGATAATTTGTTCCACGAGCGCGGTTTCTGCCTGCCTTGCCTGCAGGGCGGCCTGCGCCGGGTTGGCTTGTTTCTCCTCCTGCTTTGCGCAGGAGGTGACTAGGGCAAGGGAAAGAAGTACGAGGCGATAGGATTTGGCCAAAGGCATGGAGCGCTCCAGTGATAGAAATCTGCTGGGAAGGGAGGGTCCGCCCGATTCCGGAGCGCGCATTATACGCAGTTGATTTTTTAACTCAACTATTACTTGTTTTGATTGTTTTAGTAAATAAAATCAATAAGTTAATAATTTTATCGGTGGCCGGAGCTGCTCTGGCGGAAGGGCGGTACGGCGGTTTTCACCAGATTTCCGTCCTGGTCAAATACCGATCGGCCGCAAGGGATTCCGTTCTCCAGACTGTCTACAAAGAACTCCGGCAAGAGCGTTACATGCTGCATAACTCGAGCGATATGACGTTGGGCTACGCATCCCTTAAACCAGGTCCAGCTCCGGGTTTTGCCGTTGAGTCCGCGGAACTCGATCAGGTCGTTGCGGCGGTTGTATCTTCCACCCCAGTAGAGAGAGTGCACCACGTCGATAGGGGAGAGTTCGGCCACTTGGCGGGGATCGTTCATTTCCGAGCGGTCCCAGTTATTGTAGTAGGCCACGGCGTCGATGGAGCGGGGGCCGGCATTATAAGCGGAAACAGCCAGAAGCCATCCTGTGTGCAGGGGATAAGCGTTGTTGGTCTGTCGGGTCCGGCAGGCGCGCGAGAAGCCCTGGCCTGAGCCGTAGCGATCCTTATTTTTTAACGCGGTGGAAACGAACTGCTTATAAATCCCGGAGAGCTCATGGGCCTTCGCCAGAATGCCCTTTCTGGCATCGGAGCAGTTATTGATGAAGGAGCGAATGAGGCGGTAGCGATAGTTTTGCATTTCGCGGCTGGCGGAAGGCCATTTACGCACGAAGCTTTCGAGAGGGATGTTGGCAAAGTGCTCCTTTTGGAGGCGATATTCCGGGAGGCCGCGAAGGCGGGTTTTGGCAATTTCGTATATCGGTTTGATCAGGGAGAGCTTGACGTAGGTGGAGTTGTCGCAGCTCACTTTCTGTTGGGGCCAGTTCATCGCTTCTTTGTCGGCCGCACTTTGTTGATTCGCCCACTGGCACCAGCCGATCAGGTTGATCTGCTCCACGCCGCAGGAGAAGTTGCCGCCGTCGTCGGCCAGGCCAAGCTCTGCGAAAAGGCTTTCCTGATAAACAGCGCCCATAAGCACATGAAGAGGGATGCCCGTTTGCCGGCTGCCTTCATAGATGGCATTTACCTTCACTTCCTGGTTCTTGAGAGCTTCCATCGACATCCAGGCCAGCTCCACATGGGAGGCGGGCATGCTGCCCGGAATGGCTTTCTCCCGGCGAAGTACTTCTTCTGAGCGGCAAACGTTGAGAGCGCGTCTTTTGCCATACCAGTACTGGTATTCAGCATCTGGAAGGCCGGCGGGCCAGTCTTTCACCGGATTGGCCACACCGCTGAGGTCGAGGCAGGGGCGATCAGCGCGGTTAGGAACCATTTCTTCCACGCAGCCAAGAGGGGGCTGGGCCCAGTTCACTTCGCTTCCGGCAGCATCTTGCAGGAGCGAGCTCGAGGGAGGGGGAAGTTCTTGAAAAGCCTCCTGCATTTTGGTTCCCGCCTGGAGGTTTCCCGCCAGGGCCAGGGAAGGGAGAGAGAATAGAATTGAGGCGATAAGCAGGGGGCTCATGAGGATTCTCCAATCAAAAAGATCGGGTGCTTATAGCAGAGCTTCGGGCCGCAGAAAAGAGGCTGGTACCCGCATTTTCCTGAGAACGCGGATAACAGCCCCCTGAGCTCTACTCAATAAAAATAGATTAGCTTATTTCAGCACGTTTTCGGGATCGGTGCGCACGGCCTTCTCGATGCCGAGGCCCCAGGCGCGGGCTCCGCAGAACCAGCGGCAAGCTTCACCTTCGGTGGCCCCTGTTTTGTCAGGGGGAAATAGCGGATTCACGCTGCATCAAAGCAGTTTTTCGCTGAAATCCGGCTCAAAGATAAATTTGGAGCACTATCGAATGCGCGTACCGGTAAAGCCCGTATTCATATCCCAGTCCGATCGTTTTACCGAGTCGTCTTAGGAGCCCCGCTCTGTGCCACTCATCCAGCGCTCCCCGGTGATCTTTCTGCACCTTGATTCCGCCATGAGCGATCCATTGGCCCAAAGTCATGCGCAACAGAAACAGATGGGCAAAAGTGCGATTCACCGGGCTACGCATGGTGGCGTTGGTGTAGCCGAAGTAGAAAATCGCGAGAGGAAAGCCCACAGAGAGATGGGTGATTCTTGTTTCCGGCAAGCTCGCTGAAAGGCGCTCAAAGCTTTCTGAATATCCCAGGGAAAAACCTAGGATACGCATCAGGGCTCCCACCTGCGGAGCCCATTGCCCGCTCACCCGGCCCATTCCAAGGGAGCCGCCTATGCTTACGCGAACACCTTTGGGCATAAGGCCTCTTGGCAGTAGTAGCGAGGAGCCGAGCCTGATTCCGAGAACCGATGGGGGGTTATTGCGGTAGTTTCCATAGGCCTCAAGGGCCGAGCTGCCGAGAAAGTGAGCGGGAAAGTCGGGGGCACTGAAAGAATTCTCTATCCAGGAACCCACCCCGATGCCGATTCCGTCAAAGCCCTTCACGGTGGAAACGTCCACCTTCTTCTTGCCGTTTCTTCCTCCTCGATCGCTCAAGATCGCTTCCAGGCCAAACGGGGTGAGATTCAGTGGTATGGCGGCCGGATTGGAGCCGACCGCATCGCTGATCACCGGGGTAGAGGTTCCTGACGGCCCGCCGCCACCTTTGTCGCCGCAGTCGTAGAAACTGCGGTCGGAATTCCAGCAATCTGGTCCGTCCGCGGAGGCGAAGAAGGGAAAGGCGAGGAGTAAGAGAACGGAGATCATCAGTTAGAAAATTGTATCATTCGGGCGTTCAAGAGTTACAGAAAGAGCAGGGAAGCGTAGTACTCACCCGGAAAATCAACCGCTTACCGGTATCCTTCTTTGCGCTGGCAACGGCCCGGAATATTTACAGGCTTGAAACCCCGCTTGTCCTGCTGCAATTTCTTCTGGCCCTGGACTTGGAGAAAAGGAACATCCCTATGTTTAAGCTTTTTACTCTCGCTCTTTCTCTCACCTGTACGGCTGCCTTCGGGGCAGCCCAGCCCGATTTCCGGAGCGGTGATTTGATCTTCCAAACATCACTCAGCCAGCAGAGCCAGGTGATTCAGATCGCCAGTGGCTCCCTCTACAGCCATGTGGGAATCGTGGAAGTGCAACCGAACGGGGAAAAGTTCGTGGTGGAGGCTATTTCGCGGGTGAGCCGCACTCCTCTTTCTTCCTGGATTGCGAGAGGCAAGAATGGGCGTTACGCGCTTTATCGCAGCAGTGCCCTCTCGGAAACCACGGGCCGGCAGCTGGTGCAGGCAGCAAAATATTTCCTGGGTCGGGCTTACGACATTTATTTTACCTCATTGAACAACGAAATCTATTGCTCGGAGCTGGTGGATCTTGCCGCCAGGAAGATCGGCCTGAAGATCGGCCAGTACCAGAAGCTCGGATCTCTGAATATGCGCCATCCTCAGGTGCGCAAATTGATTGAGGCGCGCTGGCGGGGCCATCCGCTCTGCCGTTCGCTGCCAAGCTTTGAAGCCTGTTGGGGAGCGATCATGCAGGATAGCCTGATCACCCCTGTGGCTCTCGCGAGAGATTCGAGCTGGAGAAAGATTTACTCCAGCCATCCGGGTTTTTAAGCGAATTGGAGTTTTGTACGACAACTTTTCGCGTGCTCTCTTTCGATGCTGAGAGAAAATAGAGAGATGAGCACTCTCAAAGACGGCCAGATTTATCCCAAGTTTGAATTTCGCCTCTCCCCTGAAGAGAAGGTATGGCTGCAGGCGGAACTCGATACGCTCAAAGAAAAGTACAACAGCCGGGAATCCGAGGGGATTCCGGCTGTGAGCAAGAGTGATATCCTGGTGGCGGCTCTAAGGCACGGGCTTCGTTATCTCAAGAGCCACCGACGATTGGGAAACTCGCAGGACTAGTTCTTTTTCCAAACGCACCATTCCCACTTCTGCTTGCTCTCGCAGGCAGATTGGGTCTTGTGCTGGGCACAGGCCAGGTCTTCGCCGCCCACTCTTCCGAGCGCGAGGCAGTGGCCTGCAGACGCCTGTTCTTCTTTGTGAGTCACTTCATAGGTGCGCTCGCCGTTTCCAAAGCGCATTCTGGTGCTGAAGCTCTCTTTGCGAGCTGCCTCTCCGCGGCCCAGGGTTAGTTCGATTGTGAAGCAGCCGGGGCAGCGGTAAACGGCGGTTTCCCGCACGTTGGTGATATCGTTTTGTCCGTCGGCCACGCGCTTGAGTGCGTCGCTGGAAAGAACGGCCTGGAAAACCTCGCTGGGGGCCGCGGAGGCTTGTGGCGAGGAGAGAAGGGCCGGGAGGAGTACGAAGAAGGAGAGAATGGTCGTTTTCATAAAATTCCTTTCAGGGGGTTCCGTTTGTAGGGCGAGAGGGGTTTTAACGCCGGGGAAGCTCCATTCCCAGAAGCAGGCTCATTAGGTCATCACATTTTGTGACTCCCTGGGGGAGAGCAAAAACTCCCGTGATTTCAGCGCTGAATGTCAGGATTGGGTTGGGGGGAGTCCCTGCCGCGCAGGGGCTATGCTATGGTTCGCCCATGCGAAAATTCATGATCTTTTTTGTGATGGCCGGTTTCCTTTCCTCGTGCGTATCGCAGCGGCTAAAGAACGATGCGGAAAAGAACCCGGTGTTTGATCTTCCTGCCGGCTCGTCGAAAGCAGATGAGCTTTGGTTTCTGAGCGAGATCAACCAGGGCACCCATAGAAAGTATGAGTTTCGCACTGCCACGGGAGAGCTGTTTCTGGACCGGGTGCTTTGCCCCCGAAAGGTGGCTGGGCAGAATCGCTATGTGCACAATTTTCCGGTTTCCTATGGGATTTCTCCGGGTCGATTCAATATCGATCTCGATCCGCTTGATCTGAATGTGCTGGGAAAGGCGAAAGAAGAGGATGTTGGCAAGCCCAGGAGGGTGCGAGTGATCGGCATGATGAAATTCGATGAATGCGATGAGGTGCCTTGCCTGGAGGAGAAACACTGGACCCAGGATTGGAAAGTGTTGGCGGTGGAGGAGAGCGATCCCGCCTATAAAGAGGTAATGGATGTTTCCTCGCTTCCTGCTTCCGACCGAACAGCGATTGTGGATTTCTTCTCGAATTACAAAGGCCCGAAGAAAGATGCGAAAGGCCGTGAGTATCCTCAGACCCGGGTTACGGGCTTTCTCGGGAAGAAAGAAACTCTTGCGCTGATCCAGCGGGATTTTCCCTTATTTACGCCGGAACAGCGCCGGGAGGAGGTGGAGGCCTGCCAGGATCGCTATAGTGAGATCGCAGAAGCCAAACCGGAGCCAGCCGGGAATCCCGCCTATCTCTCGTGCTTGCAGCGGGTGAGGAATCCTCGTGCTCTGCCAGGCTCCCCCGATTTTGATTTTTTTCTGAAATACGATGCCGGCATGCGCCTGATCGAGCTCAAGGAAAAGGATGTTCGTCTCTCCAATAGCCTGGCCCGCATGGGCGATAGGAAAATGGCCGGAAAGAACTTCTATCGTTTCGTTTCCAGGGACCTGCCGGTGCCCGGAACCGGCGCGCCGGTGTTTGAGTGGGTGGAAACCAAGGATCGAAACAAGGGTTGCCCTGCGGGCTGGCCGGGCCAGCATTATGAATCCCGACCATTGGTGGATCGTTAAGAGCCTCTAACAAAGAAAACCCTCTCTGGCAGAGGCCAGAGAGGGTTTATTGATCCAGCAGGCTGGGATTACTCGCCTACGTTGGCGTCCACGAGGGTGGCAGCCATGCCGTCGATCTTCTTGAGGATGTCGGCGATCTTGTTCTTGGCGGTTTCGTCGCGGGAGAGAAGCTTCTCTACAGCGGCTTTGGGGTTGAGCGGGCTATCAGCCTGGAAGCCTTTCCAGCCCGGATTGTGAACAACTTGGCCGTTGATGGCGATACCGGAAGAGAGGCCCACATTGATGCTGAGGGCGGCTTCGGTAAGGGGGATGTCTTCCGCATTCTTGCCTTCAGGAAGCTTGGAAAGATCGATCTTAACGCCTACGAAAGCCTTGAAGCTCTCATAGTGGCCGTCAGCGCCTTTCACCTTTTCCACCATGCGGGCGTCGAGGGCAACAGCGTCGCCATATTCGCGGGTGAAGTTGCCGGCGATGTCTTTCACCATCTCTTCAGCTCCATCCACGAGAGCATCGATCTGCTCCATGGGGAAAAGCTTCGTGAGATCGATGGAAGCGGATCCGCGGGCCGTGGTGAGGGGGAGGCCTTTGTTGAAAGAGTGGGTGATGTCGCTGATGTTCACCGTCATCGCCTGGGCGCGGCCCACGCGTCCGTAGAAACCGGTCACTCGAACCTTGAGGAGGTTGGTTTCGTCAGCTTCCAGCTTGAGCACGGAGAAGGTGGCTTTGCTCTTTTCGGTTTGGAAAGGAGCCAGGATCTCGGTGATCACGGTGTTCAGCTCGGGGAGGCGGTCCTCGAGGCGGGGGGCTTGGGCTACTGCTGTAACGGCCATTACTGCGCCGATTACAGTGAAGACAGTTTTCTTATTCAGCATAGGGGTCTCCGTTGTTTAAAGGTTGGGGTACAGTTCTAGTTTTCCGAGCAGCTGAGGTCAACAAATTGCGGCAGATGATCGGAACCTTTTACGGATTCCGGCATCCAGGCTTTCAAAACCTTGCAGCCCTTCACAAAAACATGGTCCAGGGCCGGCTTTTTGCTTTCTTCCGCGCTGAAGGAAACCTCTTCGAGGCCGAGCCTGCGGGTGGCGTTGTAGAGAATTTCCGTGCGGGCGGGATTCCAGGTGTTGAAATCGCCGGCCAAGATCAGTGGCCCCTGGTGGGCTGCCAGAGCTTCTGCAACATTTTCTATTTGTTTCTGGAACTTGTCCGGTCCCACAAAATTGATACCGTGGAGATTTGCCACGAGAAGGTCTTTTCCGCCGCCGATAGGAAAATAGGAAAAGCCTGTGATCTTCGGGGAATTCAGGATGGGTTCCCGGTCCGGGCTGCGGCGGAAATCCATGCGGCTCGGCTCCATTACCGAGCCGGTGATCACTCCCGTCATCTTTCCTTTATAGAGAAATGCGCCCGTCATATGGAAGGAGAGGCCCGGAAGGCTGCGCAGGGTATCGGTCATAAAAGGGATGTCGTGTCCCTCTTGCAAGGTGATGAGGTTGCGGCCTTTGGCGAACTCCTGCATCTCCGTAAGCCAGGCTTGTCCCTCTTCCGCTTTTTTTACATTCCAGTTGAGGAGCTTCACTTCATGGGGAAAGGCGTTCGCGCTGATTCGCTGAATCACTTGGTCGTCAGGGGGAATATTATGGTTCGGAGCCGCCTGCGCGGTGATCAGGGAAGCTGCTAGAAGGGTTAGAAGATGTAGCATGGGAATGGCCTCACTCTTTTACCGGGGGGAAGCTAATCGATTTGACGCTTTGTGTAAATGGCTGAGTTCAGGAAAGAATTCAGCCTTTTGAAGCAGTTTGCGGGTGGTGAACGAGGCCCTTAGTCAATCATTTCCAGGGGATCGGTGAGGGGCGGTGGGCTATTTAGGAGAAGGCCACGGCAAATTGGAATAATTCTGCGAATTTGGCCGTTAGATCGGAGCTATAGCGGGGCGGGAGGGATGAGGCCTTGGAGAGGATCCTGTGCGCTCTTGGGAAATGGAAGTATAATCCTTGGGTGAGTTTGGGGAGGGAGTAGGTAGAGATGAAGGCGATCTTGTGTGTAGAGGACGCGGAGGACGAGAGGGCTCTCCTTAAGGCCGGCTTGACCGGATATGCCGTGACCTTTGCCTCCAATTTGAGGCTGGGCCTCGAAGCGCTGGAAAAGGGACACTTCTCTTTAGTGCTTCTGGATCTTCAGTTGCCGGATGGAAGTGGATTGGAGCTCCTGGCTTCCGCCCGTGGATCGGATCGCTATCTGAACACTCCTATCGTGATGCTCACAAACCACCGGGATTTTACGAACAAATCAGCTGCCTTCGGCTTGGGCGCGGACGGTTATCTCGAAAAGCCCTGTGAACCGCGTGAAGTGAAGCTCCGAGTGGATTCCATGCTCAGGAGGTTTGAGCAGATCCAGCAGGACCATGAAACGATCAGAGTGGGAAACCTGTTGCTCGACGTGCAGGGCCAAACGCTGAAGCATGCGGTGGACTCCTCCTTCATCCATCTCACGTCGCTGGAGTTCCGTATTCTCTTCGCCTTGGCGCGCAAACCGGGAAGGATTTTTTCCCGGGATTCGCTGATCGACACGGCCTGGGGGGGAGGGGTAACCGTGGAAGCCCGCACCGTGGACTCTCATATAGCTAACCTTCGCCGTAAGATCCGTAGCACGAAAGTGAATATCGAGACCGTAGTGGGAGCGGGTTATAAGCTCTGGACCGAGGAAGAGCCGAGGCCGCTGGAAACTCTTTAGCCTGATTTAGGCAGTAAGCTGTATGAGTTCCTGCTCCGCCATCTGGAATTCTTTCCCCAATTTATCGAGAAGAGTACGAGCTTCGGAAAAGTTCTGATTCTTTGCCTCAATTTCCAGGGCTTTGGCTATCTGAGCCATAGCAAGAGCGCCCAGATTCCCGCAACTGGATTTTAGGTCATGGGCACGGCGGGCAATCAGATCCGCCTCGCTCCGGGAGATGGCGTCGTCGATATCCTTCATCAGCTCGGGAATTCTCCGGCGAAAAATTCCTACAAGATTTTGGAGAAGGCCTGGATTGCCTGCGTCTTGCAGCATTTTCAGATTGGCGATTACGTCCGGATTGATCACGCCCCCATACTGCAAGATTCAGCACGACTAAGCAATCTGCGATATACAAATAGGCATGGCGGGAAACCGGCATTTTTTTAGATCTCCGACGACCAGGCAGCTCCTCATTGGGGCATTTGTCACCGTGGTGTACTTTGCGCTCGCGCGCCTGGGGCTATTGTTTGCCAGTTACCATGTGAATTCCTCTCCGGTATGGCCTGCCTCGGGTTTCGCGGTATCATTGCTCCTTTTGACCGGCCTTCGCTATTGGCCTTCCATTCTGCTCGGGGCTTTTTTCGCCAATCTGATCGCGCCTACTTCCGCCATGATCTCGTTAGGAATAGCGGCAGGGAATACGACCGAGGCCATCCTGGGAGCCTGGATTTTTGCCCGGCTTTCGCATTGGCGAACGAGAGCGGAGTATCAGGCCACTACCCCGGCCGTTTTGATCGTGGCGATGCTGGCCTCCGCGGTGAGCGCATTGGTGGGCCCTCTTTCGCTGGCGGCCGGCGGAGCTCTTGAGGGCGCCCAATTGAGCGGAGTGATGCTCACCTGGTTCACGGGCGATGCCTTGGGCATCATTACGATCCTTCCATTGGTTTCGGCCTGGATGAGAGGCGAGCGAATCGCGTCTGATGGCCAGAATAAGGTGCCGCTTTGGGAGTGGGTGGGCGTAGTGGCTCTCGTGGCAGGTGCGGGTGCGGTGATCTTTCTTACCAAGAGGAGCGGGCCGGAGCTCCTTCTCGTCTATCCATTGCTGTTCCTGGCTGCGTACAGGTTGAGCGTTCTCGATTTGAAACTGGCTTCCTTGGTTTTTACTGTAATCAGTATCGCGAGCTGTTTGCATGGCAAGGGCCCTTTTCACCTGGGTTCATTGAACAGCAATCTGATCTTTCTTCAGCTGTTCCTTGCCTCAATCTGGGTCACCGCTCTCGGGCTTGCGGATTTAAAGCGCAATGGATCCTTGAAGCTCCCTGGATTCGCTCTTCTGGTGGTTTGGGTTTTCACCTCGGTGGTCTTTTATTATTTCAACAGCGCTGAGCACCGAAAAGACGATCAGCAGCTCGAAAAGCTGGTTCAGCAGAACCTATACAACCTTCATGAAAAGCTTGAGATTTACGAGGGAGTGCTGGTGAGCGGAGCCAGCTTGATTGCTGCATCGAACTCCGTGGAGAGGGACGAGTGGGCCCGCTTCGTGAAAACGATAAGGGTGCAGGAGGTTTACCCCGGCCTTCTCGGGTTGGGCTTGATCTGGCGGGTTCCAAGGAAAGTAGAGGCGGGATTCGTCCGCGCCATCAAAAGAGACAATACCCCTGACTTCAAGATTCATGATGCGAGGATACCGTTGCCTGTGGAGGGCTACGATGCCTCTGGCAAGGATCGTTTCGTGATCACTTTTATCGAGCCTGTGGCCAAGAATCGGGAGGCTGTTGGGCTCGATGTGGGAGCGGAACAGGTGAGGCGAGAGGCCGCGGAGGCTTCTTCTGTGTCGGGAAAGGTCAGGATTACCGGCGTGATCACGCTGGTGCAGGACAAAAAGCAGGGGCCGGGATTTTTGATTCTTCTGCCTTTCTACCGCAGCCAGCTGCAAAACGAAAAATCCGGGTTTGGAAACTCAGATCATCTTGGCTGGATCTATGCTCCCTTTACGGCCGAGGACTTTTTCGGCGACGCTTTCCGTTTCGGGCGGGATGAAATTTATTCCACTGTGTTTTCCGCGGAGGGCGACAGAACTCCTATTTATAAATCGGCGGACGAAGCGGGCAGCTCAGAGGAGTTTCAGGAGGTTTCTGAGATAACTTTGGCGGGTTCGAAATTCCTGGTGGGCTGGTCGCGCGCGCCCGGATTTCAGTCTTCCCACGACTCCACCACAGCCTGGATCACGGCAATCGGATCGATCGTGGCCATGCTGGCGGCCTATCTGCTTTCCGGATTACAGGGAATCAATCGCCGGGCGGAGGCGATCGCAGAGGAGAAAACGAAGCTTTTGTCCGAGAGCGAGCAGAGGGTTCGTAACCTGAATGCGGATCTCGAACGCCGGGTTAAGGAGCGAACCGAGCAGGTGGAAGGCGCATTGCAGGAGCTTTCGGAGCGGGAGAAGAAACTCCGGAGCATGGCGAATTCCATGCCACAGATCGTTTGGATCATGGGGCCCGATCGAAACCCCACCTTTTTCAATGAGCGCTGGTGGCGCTTTACCGGGCTTGATCCGAGAGACCTCACCTTGGAGCTGGCCCGCACTCTGGTGCATCCCGATGATCGTGAGGCTGCTGCCGCGGGAAGAAACTCCATAAGGAAAGATAATCCGGAAGTTTCGGTGGAGCTCAGATTGCGCCGGCGGGATGGCGAATACCGATGGCATCTGGTGCGCGTAGTGGGCGTGTTTGCCAATGATGGGAGCTTCCTGGAAGGGTTTGGAACCGCTACCGACATCACGGATGTGAAGCTCGCGGAGGAGGAGAGATCAAGGCTGCAGGTGAGCCAAAGGGCGGCGGAAGAAGCTTCGAGATTGAAGACGGAGTTTCTTGCCCATATGAGCCACGAGGTACGAACGCCAATAGCGGGAGTGGCGGGCCTGGCTGGTTTACTGCAAGGTACGAAGCTGAATTCCGATCAGAAAGAATACGTGGAGAGTATTCAGCAATGCGTGGAATCGCTCACTTCCGTGGTGAACGACATCCTTGATTTTTCCAAAGTGGAGGCAGGGAAAATCGATCTGGAGCTGATTCCGTTCAGCCCTGGTGCGTTGGTGAAGGATTGCGAGCGAGCCACCCGGCATTCCGCCAGCTTGAAGGGTTTGCAGCTCACATCGGAGTTGACTGGCAGTGATCTGGTTCTTTTGGGGGACAAAGGACGCATTCGGCAGGTGATGATGAATCTGATCAGCAACGCCATAAAATTCACGTCTCAAGGCGGAGTGAAAATCCAAGCGGAGGTGAGGCCCGAAGGCGATCGTATCGCCCGCCTTCGAATGGCAGTGAGCGATACCGGCATCGGGATCCCCGAGGATTCGGTGCAGAAGATATTCGAGGCTTTTACCCAGGCGGATTCCAGTGTGAACAGAAAGTATGGCGGCACTGGTCTTGGGCTCTCCATCTGCAAAGAACTGGTAGCGTTGATGGGAGGACGCATCGGCGTGGAAAGTGAACCCGGCCAAGGTTCGGAGTTCTGGTTCGAGCTCAACCTTGGCATTTCTTCCGAGGAAGCGGCCGAAAAGCGAAACGAGGCATCGATGCAGGCTCCTTCGCGCAACAAGCTTCTTCTCGCCGAGGATAATGAGATCAACCAGCTGGTGGCGGTGAAGCAGCTCGAGTTCCTGGGCTATGACGTTACCGCCGTGAACGACGGAGAGGCGGCCGTGGCTGCTGCAGTAGCGGCTTCCTATGACCTGATCCTGATGGACTGCCAGATGCCCGGGATGGACGGCTTCGAAGCCACGAGAAAGATTCGAGGTTTACCAGGCTATGCAGCGGTGCCGATTGTGGCCATGACGGCCCATGCTGTAACGGGAGAGCGGGATAAGTGCCTGCAGGCCGGTATGAGCGATTATCTTACCAAGCCGGTGGCTCAGGAGGTTTTGGGTGAGGTATTGGCACGTTGGCTGAGCGCCCCGGCTGATTCCAGGTAATGCTCGGTAATCTAAGGCAAAAAAAAAAAAGACTAATCTGGTCTATTTTTCTTCGTTTTGGTAGAAAGCAGCCATGTTTTTCCCGGCAGCTCGAGTTCTTTTTTTGGTCGGGGCCCTGTTCAGCCCGTTGGCAATGGCCGCTCCGGTGGCCACCTTGTCCAGCGAGCAGGGATCTTTTTTTGCCGAGCGCGCCTCCTTTGATTATGAGCTGGCGGTGAAAGGCGGCAGCTTCGATCATCTCGATGGAAATTCCGACGGCAAGGGGGCGAATTTTCAGATTCGCCACTATCAGGACTTCAAGTTCCTTCTCATTCCTGGCCTGAGGCTGGAAGCGGGAACACAGTTCCGGCAGGTGTTCAAGCCGGCGAATCCCAAGAAAAGCGACCAGCGAGCCGTAGAGTTTCGTGATCCTTATCTGGGAATCGGTATCCCCGATTTCTGGAAACAGAAATCCAGAAGCTTTTCCGCCGAGATTCACTATTATCTGCCGTTTTCGGAGCACAATGAATCCCGCTGGGGCAAGCTCGACGACGAAGGCCGCGGGCTCCTGCATTTCGAGACATGGTATTCCCAGAAGCTGGGGCAGGACCGCTGGCGCATGAAGCTTCCCGTGGAGCTCAATTATCGAAGGGCGAAAGTAGCGCTGGAAGACAGATACGACTACTGGATCGGCTTCAAGCCCTCTCTCAGCTACAAAACGGGCCGCCGGACCACGGCCAAGGTGGAGTATTTCACGGGCGAACTGAATCACCGTACGAACGGGAGCTTTACCCGGTTGAACGACCCTAAGCTGGGGCAAACGCTGGCGTTTCAGCTGGAGTGGAAGCCGATAGAAAACGCTGAGCTCACGCCCGAGATCAAGTGGGGCAGGGAGAAGTTCCGTTTTGGTGCCGCAGAGCTCTCCCTCTCGGCTGTGTACTCCTTTTTGTAAAGCCGAGTCTTTGCCTTGCTGACCAAATCCTTATAATTCACCGAGAATTTTTCTGGCCCCGCAGGCCCACGGGCTGATAAGCGTTCAGCCATGAAATCCGTGATCCTATTTCCCTTGGCTCTTTCATTTATCTTTGTTTCCCCCGTTTACGGTGAGGATTCTCCCGAAACGGTGGCAGGAACTTCCACGGCCGACGACCGGCTGCTGCCGTCCGAGGCCGAGTTCAGCTATGCTCTCTTGTTCAAGGGGGCGTCGATCGAGCATCCGGATGGAAACTCCAACGGAAAGGGCGCGAATCTGAATCTGCGCCACTACCAGAACTACGGCTACCGCTTCAACGATAAATGGCGCCTTGAAGGCGGCACCTATTTTCGCCAGTATTTCCGGCCGGCGGATCCGAAGCGCGTGGATCAAGGCGCCTTAGAGTGGCGGGATCCTTATCTAGGAATTTCTCGCAGGGATCTGTGGCGAAAAGGCGGGCAGGCGCTTTCGGCCAAGGCTCGTTATTATATTCCTCTTTCCGATTATACCGCTGGCAACGCTGTGAAAGAGTATGACGACGGGCGAGGCTCCGCCCAGGTGGGCGTGGCTTATACCAATAAATTTGCCGATGGATTGCTGGGCCTTCGGATTCCCTTCGAGGCGAATTACCGCTTCAACAAGAATGAACATAAGGTGCGCCAGGATTATTGGTTTGGTTCCCGTCCGTCGCTTACCTGCCGCACTTCTTCCACCACCTCGGCCAAGGTGGAGTATTATACCGGTGATATCAATCACAAGACCGACGGAAGCTGGACGAAGTTCAACGATCCTGTGATCGGGCAAACGGCTGCTTTGGGATTTGATTGGACTCCTAACCGGGAATTTCTGCTCTCTCCTCAGATCACCTGGGGACGGAAAGATTTCCGGTTTAACGCGGCGGAGGTTTCGCTTTACGCCAGTTACCGTTTCTTGTGATTGAATTTCCGCTTCCCTGAATAAAAAAGAGCGCCGGTTTTCAGGGAGCGTTCTCGGTGGAATATGCCTTGCACGGGTAGAGCGGAAAGGAGCCCGAATTCACGGGCATGGGATTATGAAGAACCGCATTCACCAGAAAAGCCAGAGCAGGGGAAGGAAAGACAAGGAACGGGACCGGCGAAAAGAGGCCGGAAGAAGCAGGGGCGAAGGAATGCGCTCTGAGGCGGAGGTTGGAGTGAGTTACGACTCCGAAGCTCCGGGGCGAGAGAGACGGGAATGAAGCGCTGGAACAGGGGCAGAACGCCCGAGACTTTTTGGAGCGGACAGGTAGCGAGTATGGCCGTTCTTGGCGGGCTTGCCATTGGGCTCACGGGTTTGGCGTATTGGTGGTTCGGAGGACGGGCCGGCATCGCTGCCCGGTTGCCGGCGAGGCTTCGTCCGTATCAGCCACCCCGGGATTTTCCTGTCTACGAAAGCTCTCCCGACCTTCCGTAGAAATTGAACGCTGCAATAAATCAGGATTTGGTCAAGGTTGGCCATTCTTTCTTGCTGTGCCTTCTGGTTGGGCGTAGAAAAAGACTCCCTTTGCTCTGCTCAGGAGAGTCCGTGAACACATTTCCTCATTTTCCTTTTTCGGGTTCCTGCCTTTGAGCTTCGACGTAAAGTCCTGGTGGGCTCTATTGTCTGGTCTTGCGGTTTTGAATCTGCTGCTTTGGTTCGTATCCGCACGAGCTCTGTCCGCCAAAATGAAAGCTGGAATCATTCCGGCCGCTCGCGCCTGGCACCTGCCTTTGTCCTTTCTTTATACCACCGGATGCGCCTTCCGTTCCGTGCTGCCGCGGGCCGATGTTCAGAGGATTTGCCTGTACGACTCCTGGCTGTCGAGCGTGGCCGTAGGGCGATCCGTGGCAACGGTGGCGGAGCTTTGTTTCGTGGCCCAATGGGCGTTGCTCTCTCACGAATATTCCCGTGATCTCTCTCTCAAGCCGGGCCGGTATATGGCATGGATGATGGTGCCCTTGATTTTTTTGGCAGAGTGTTTCTCCTGGGGAGCGGTTTTACAAACCTGGTATCTGGGGAACGCGATCGAAGAATCCCTCTGGACCATCACGGCCGTTTTGCTGGTAATCGCGGCTTTTCTTCTGCGGAACCGAAGCCGTGGAAGTCTGGATCATTTCTTCACTGCTGTGATTGTGTTCGGCTTGGCCTATATCGGCTTCATGGTTTTCGTGGACGTGCCCATGTATGTGGGCCGCTACCTGGAAGATCTGGCTTCGGGGAAAGAATACTTCAGCTTAACCGAGGGATGGCGGGATGCCAGCACACGGTGGAGGGTTTCTTTTTCCATGGATGAGTGGCGCAGTGAAATTCCCTGGATGAGTTTGTATTTCAGCTTCGCCGTATGGGCGAGTATCTTCATGCCTCACGCCCCGAGCGCTCAGGAATCCCTGTCAGAGCCCTGATCGAATCCGAACTTTGCGAGCCTGAATTCCACCTATGCTTTATGTATGAGCTGGATTCAGCGTTATGCCACCTTGATCTTTGCCCTGTTCGCGCTTCTTCTCACCTCTCTATCCGCATTTGCCGGCTATGAAACGGCCTTCGTTCTGGAGCGAAGCACGAATGCGAATCAGGTAGTCTATTCCGCGGATCTCGAAGAGGGGCGGCGGCCTACGATGCGGGTATACTGGCGGATGCTTGCGGAAGACGGGCATGAAGAAGAGCTGACGGCGATCGAGCGATCGAGCGCTTACGGGATCAGCATTCTGGAGAAGAGAGAGGCGGGCATCGAATTCGAGTTCAGGGCGCTCGCTGGATATGCAGTGAAAGTTTCACGGGATTCGGGCGCGGTAAGGGCTGTTCTTAAACTGCGAGCCGCAACGGTGATCCTGAAGAGGATATTTCTCGAAATGGGAGGAGGCCTTTTGCCGGCTCCCAAGAGCATTTCAATCGAAGGATCGGACGTGAAGAGCGGGAAATCCCTGCGTGCAGTTCTTCACCCGCTCGGTGGCGGGCGCTGGAGGGAAGAGTTCTTCCCTCAGTAGATGAAACCGAAAGCGAAGCTCCAGTTTCCTTTGAAATTGCCGTATAGCTCAAGATCCACATTTCGATAAGAAAAGCGCATGGCCGGGCCCCATTCAATCCGGTGCTGAGCGAGATTTTCGTACTGGGCCTGCAGAAAGAAGAGGGCGCCGGGTTCTTTTGCGGAGGCTTCATAAGGGCGAAATCCGGCTCGGGCCCGAATGAAATTCTTGCTGTCGAAATCCGAGGCCCCCAAGGTGTAGGCGCGGAGGCCGAGATGAGCGGTGGCAGTGTCGAGTTCGCTTTCCATTCCCAGCTGATATACGAGCCTGTCCACTCCACGAAGTTTGTTGGCAAGGCCGAGCCCGGTAATGGAGTGGATTCTCCACTCCATATTTTCAGACTTATCTCGGGCCAGCTTCGTATCCAGCCGAAAAAGGGCGTAGTGAAGCTCCGTGCGCTGAGGCCAGTGGTTGCGAATGCCGTGCAGGCCAAAAGAGAATCTTTCACTAAGCCCATAGGCAATAATGGCTTCGTTCACTTGTGCCCGGGAAAGATAGCTCACGGAAAGCTGCTTTTCGGGAGCCGGCGAGAATAAAGTGCGTGCATGCGCGGGAAGTGGTGTTGAAAAAATGAGAAGAAGGGCCGCGATTTTTTTATGCATCCCAATTTCATACTCGAAATCGGAAAAAATCAGAAGGAGGCAGTCGCTCCCGCGAGGCCTCCCCCTATGCTTCGCCCGGCTGGCTGCCCTGATTGCTGCGCGCATGAGCGGAGAGTTGCCAGCGTTGATTGGGTGGGGGTTCGTGGAACGCCTGCAGCTCAGCCGATCAAGCGGGCGGCAACTGGGCTGAGCCAATGGCCGGGATCCGCGCGTCCTATAAACTAGGACTATTTGATTTTATGGCTGGATATTTGGTTTTTGCAGCTGGCACCTGCTGGTGCCCCAATCATCTCCCTGTTCGGCAACCCTTCCTCCGGTGCCCTTTCGGGTTTAGGAGAAGAGCTTTGCGCCCCGCGCTTTCGCAACGGTTAGCCTTTTCGCTGGGTGTTCCGGAACCACTCCGAGATTTCCCTTAAGTAAGATTGTAGCATTATGCACTGCGTCCATCTACTCTTATCGAGTCAAAAATCCTTAATGATAATAGGTACTGTCATTGGAGGGACACAGGTGAAAACATAAAAACATCAATAAATTCAATAATTTGATATTATTCGTGATTTCAGCAATGAAATCAAAGAATTAAACTCTATCCATAAAAGGTTGATTAATTTAATCAAGAATGATGTAATGCGGTCGCTGAAAACTGTTGGAGATGCTCATGCGACCAAATTCGTTCTTGTTGCCGTTGTTCACGATCTCGCTGCTCGCTGCCTGCAGCCAGAATCCCCATGTGCCGGTGCAGGATCCGCCGAAGAAAACTTCCCAGAATGCAGTAGCCACTGTAGGTGACCGCGACAAAGACGGAGTGAAAGACGATTCCGATCTTTGCCCCGATGTGCCCGGCCCGGCCTCCAACAAAGGCTGCCCTTACAGCCCGCTCGAAGACACCGATCAGGACGGCCTGCCGAACGAATCCGATAAGTGCCCTACGGTGCCCGGCCCCGCGTCCAATAACGGATGCCCCTTCGATAATCTCGAAGACACCGATCAGGACGGAGTTCCCAATACCGATGATCGTTGCCCCACCGAAAAAGGCCCCGCGGAAAACGATGGTTGCCCCTACGAGGGCGAAAACGATCGCGATCACGACGGCGTGCCCGACGATAGCGATCGCTGCCCGGATATGCCCGGCCCGATCTCCAACGATGGCTGCCCTGTGGGCGACCGTGATGGCGACGGAGTAGTGGATCCTATCGATGACTGCCCCGATGAGGCCGGCCCTGCCACCAACAAAGGCTGCCCGCTCGGCGAGAAAGACACCGATCACGACTACGTGCCCGACAATCGCGACAAATGCCCTCTCGTGCCCGGCCAGATCTTCAACGACGGCTGCCCTTTGCAGGAGAAGGATACCGATCGCGATGGCACGCCTGATTCCCGCGATGCATGCATCTGGGATGCGGGCCCTGCCGCCAACTACGGCTGCCCTTATCCGAAAGAAGAAGAGCGCCGCGTGCTTCGCGACGTGGCTGAGAGCCTGAAGTTCCACTTCGACTCCGATCGGATCAAAGACAGCTCTTTCCCGGCGTTGAAGGCTCTCGCTTCCTTTCTTCGCCGCCATCCTGGCGCAAGGCTGAAGATGGTGGGACATACTTCGGATGAAGGCAGCGACGAGTACAATATGCGTCTCTCGTGGGCTCGAGTGGAAGCCGTGCGCGATTACTTGGAAAGATGCGGCGTGCTTCCTTCACGCACCGTGATCGATGCCCGTGGCGAGCACGAGCCTCTCGTGCGCGTGGGTAATCTCCGCGATGAAGAGCTCGAGCGCGCCCGCTCGATCAACCGCCGCGTGGATATGCGCATCAGCTACTCGAGCCACTATCGCGAGCGAGTGCGCTAAGCGGCGCTACACGTTATCCGCGAAAAGCAGATCGCCTTCCTTCTTGCTTAAGCATTTCAGTGCCTTAATCTAGAGGAATGCGATCTCTTTCATTCCTGCTGTTGGTCCTTGGTTCCACTTCCGCGCTCGCCGACTCCGTGAACGTGCAGCTCTTCAAGAGCCCGTACAACCTGAATTACGGGATGGTGGAGAGCGGGATCCACGATAACGCTCCCTGGGATGAGAAGAGCTACGAGCCCAGGTTGTTCTTCTCCGCCGACTATCATTACGTAAAAGAGCCGCTCGTGACGATCAATACCAGCACGAACACCAGAGTGGGCCCTCCCCTCGTGAGCTCGGTGCATACGATGGATCTTTCGCTGGGCTATTTCTTCAGGCGGGAGACTTCCGTTTATATGCAGGCGCCGGTGCATCTTTCTCGCACCCCGGATACCAACCGCCAGTTCGATCTCGGCGATGCCCGCGTCTCCGTGAAGCATGCCCTCACTGATGTGAACGCGGATATGGTGTTTTCCGTGATGCCGGAGCTCTATCTTCCCACTGGAAACAGCAATCGCTTTCTTTCCGACGACGGCCTCGGCGCCGGCCTCCTTTTCGTGGCCGATAAGGAATTCTCCGGTTTTCGTATGGCGGCTAACCTGGGCTTCAAGTATTCCAGCAAAGCCCTGATCAACGGCATCGATTATCGCAAGAGGGTGCCGATCGGGCTGGGCTTCGCGATTCCTCTCGCAAAGAAGTGGGTGATGAACCTCGAAGGCACGGGAGCTCTGGCCTTCCCCACTTCGCAAAGGCAGAACGCGAGTGAGTTCTATGCGGGCCTTGCCTATCACCCCTACAAATATCTAACCGGCCTTCTGGGTGCCTCTCTCGGGGCCTTCGATGGAGCCGGAAGCTCGAAGTATCGGATCCAGGCCGCTGTGCGAATGTATTTTGGCGCACAAAAACGGCAGGTGCAGGAGCGCTATGAGGAGCCGGCCCCAGCGCCCGTGGCGGCCCGCCCGGCTCCGAGGGCCAGAATCGTGGAAGATAAATCGAGGATCGAGATTCTCGAGGAGATCCAGTTTGAGCATGATTCCGATCGCCTGAAACGCGGCTCCAAAGAGGTGCTCAACGATGTGGCCGATATCATCCTTGAGCATAAGGACGCGATCGCGAAAGTGCATGTGGAAGGGCATACGAGCCTCGTAGGGCCGGAGAAGTACAATATGCGCCTTTCCTGGAAGAGGGCTCGTGCTGTGGTGGACTATCTCGTGAAGTCCCGCAGGGTGCCTGCACGCCTGATCCAGGCCCATGGGTATGGGGAGACCCGCCCGAAGTATAAAGAGGGAGAGGCCACGGAAGCCGAGCTTGAACTGAACCGCAGGGTGGAGTTTAACCTGGATCTGAAGAAGCCCCAGTAGGGCCTCAATCCCCTAAATTGACTATATGCATCATAACCCCCGGAAATTCTGGGGGTTTTTCTTTTAACTAGCTGAAATCATAAATGTATTAATCTGACAAATTTAGTTTACTAAGGGGGTCGGATTCGATATAGTCGCTCCGCTTCGCAGTGTCGGGGGTTTGTTACGGGAGATGCGCGGTGAAGCGGATTTTTTGGACCTGTAAATGGAGAGCCCGACAATGAAGAGACTAATCCTGATTGCTTCGACCGTTTTGGTACTGAGCGCGTGCGGAAAGAAAGACGAAGAGCCCGTAGTGACTGCTGCGGCTGGCGTGGCCGTACCGCAAACCTGCACCCAACCTGGCTATGTTTGGAACGGATCAACCTGCGTGATCGGCCAGAATGGCGCCGTATATCCCGGCCAGCCTGGTTATACCGGCCAGCCCGGCTACCAGCCTTACTATCCCTCTTATCAGAGCATGTGTGGCAGCTATCCACAGTACCCGGGCCAATATCCCACCTACTGCGGTAGCAACTGGAGCCGCTATCGTTGGTATAGCAACGGCGGGATGTACTTCTATTACTACTTCTAACGATTCGGCCTTTGAGCCGGCACGGAGTTTCTTATGTTGAAACATGCTTTAGTCGCACTCAGCCTCATTCTCGTGCTCTCCGCATGCGGCAAGGGCGATGAAACGCAGGCACAGTCCAGCGCTGTGGCCACTCCGGCCGGCCCGAACGTTTCCCAGTATCCTAACCAATACTTCGCGCCGATCACTGGTGAATACGGTGGCTACTTTGTGAGCTATCGTTTCAAGCAAAACGGCTGCAGCACCGGCTATCGTGAATTTTTCGGCTACTCGGATGCAGAAGTGCGCCAAGAGCTTTGCTATCGGCTTCAGGTGAATCACTACAACCGTTATTGCGCAGTAGATATTCGCCAGGCTTATTTCAATACGATGTGCCCCGGGAAAACCTGGAACCCCCAGAATCCCCAACGCCAATAGTTTCATCTTTCCAAGTTCGCTGTACGTTTGCTGAGGAAAAAAATGAAAGCCCTCTTACTATCCATCGCCTGCCTTGCCGCCCTTTCCTCCTGTGGAAAGAAGAGTGAGAATTCCACCACCGAACTCCCGGTGCTCCAGCCTTTGCCCACCCCTCCTGGCGCGCCCCCTTCCACCGGCGTGGCGCCCGTGATCCAGGGGCAGTATCCTTATGTGTACGTGAACTACCGGGTAGACGAGGCCAGCTGCTCTACTGGGTGGCGCCGTTTCTCCGGCCCCGAGCACTGGTACGTGAAACGATTGATGTGTGACTCCTTCCTCAATGATTCGATGAATCAGAACTGCGGCCGTGCGCAGCGCTTGGCGTGGTATCAGAGCTTGTGCCCATAAGAATATTTTTCCTGCTCGCAGCTTTTCTTTTTGCTTCTCCCTCCTTCGCAGAGGTGATTCCCGGAGTGGGGAGGTTTGATTCCTATCGCGCGGCTCTCGCCGGCAAGCGAGTGGGCCTTGTAGTGAATCAGGCCTCCGTTTTTCGGGGAAAGCACACGATCGATTTTCTTCTCGCCAAAGGAGTGCGGGTGGTGCGCTTGTTTGCGCTCGAGCACGGGGTGCGAGGAGAAGGCGGAGCAGGAGAGGAAATCAAAGACGGAATTGATCCCATCTCCGGCCTTCCGGTGATTTCCCTCTATGGCCCTAACAAAAAACCTTCGTCCCAGGCCTTAGCCGGCCTCGATATCGTGGTCTACGACATTCAAGACGTGGGTGTGCGATTTTACACTTATATCTCTTCCCTCGGCCTGATCATGGAGGCCTGTGCGGAAAATGGCGTGCGGGTGCTGGTGCTCGATCGCCCTAATCCCAATGACTACGTGGAAGGCCCTGTGCTGGATCCGGCGCTTAAAAGTTTCGTAGGAGCTTTTCCTATCCCGGTGGTTTACGGCCTTACTCCCGCTGAACTTGCTCGCATGATCGTGGGAGAGAGATGGCAAAGAGTGAGAGGATTGAAGCTTGAGGTGGCGAAGCTCTCCGGCTACCAAAGAGGAGGCGAGCCCGAGCCTCTGGAAAAGCGCCCGAGCCCGGGTCTCCGCTCGATGCAGGCAATCCGCGCCTATCCCTCTATCGCCCTCTTCGAACCCAGCATCGTTTCGTTCGGCCGGGGCACTTCACAGCCTTTCGCTCAATACGGATATCCTGGCGCGCCGCTCGGGGGCCACCGGTTCGTGCCGGAAGATGGATTGCATAAGGGTGAAGAGTGCAGCGGGGAGGAATTCTTTTCGCTA